>JADFPZ010000017.1 GCA_022562075.1 Candidatus Zixiibacteriota bacterium
GCCAGATATTCTTTATATAGAGGCAGAGCTTGAGATATTTTCAGCCTGGCCAGGCTATACAGCGCCATTATCTTTACTTCTTCATCAGGCTCGGTATTAAAAAGATCAAAGAGGTTCGGGGCCAATGAAATTGCCCTGGCATTGTAGACCGACATACAGGCAGCTTCACGTACTTCGGGCGAGGGATGTTTTAGATAAGGAACTATTTCAAGGTGCAGTTCCGTCATATTGCTGTCAGCCAATCTGCCGGCCGACATGACCGCTTCAACGGCTACTTTGCCGGGCAGCTCAAAGGCTATATCCAATAATTTCGAGGCGTACTGTTTTTGTCCGGTCAGCCCTATTGCAAATGCCGCTTGGCGGGCGACGTCGGACGAGGCGTCTTCTAAAATAACCGCATATAATTTTTCGCCGGAATTTTTGCCGCCAATACGTCCAATAGCCAGCGCAGCCCGGCGCCGGATTTCGGGCTCGGCCTCTTCCAGATAATCGTTCAATCGATCCGAATGCAGACGCTGGTCTTCAAAATGTATTATCTCGGCAATCTTTTCTGCGGTTGATAACGAGCGGAAAGTATCGTAAAGGAAATATGCAAAAACTAATAGAATAATTATCGCCAGAAATGAGGCTGCTTTTTGTATTTTTTTCTTCACTATCAAATCAATCTATAACCGGCAGATTTGGCGGTCAATAAATAACGGAGCCGATTTCAGTTGCTGAATTTTCTGGCCATTTTTTCAAACAGCGGACTGCTGAGTTTCTCAAGCTCTTTGCTTAACGAGTTTAATTCGGCCTGGCTTAGATTATTGAGCTTTCTGGCAAATTTTCCGCTCTCAATCTCTCTGTAGCGGGATCTCATTTTCTTTTTGACCGATTCACCCACTATTTCAGGACCGGCTTCAAGAGAGCCAAATCTGGCCGCCACCGAAATACGCTCAAACATGCCTTCTATCCCATATTTCTTGATCAAGGCTATTATCAAATCAAGCTGATAAGCAACCTCAAGATAGGCGTTCTCCGGCGGAATGCCGTTTTCCACCAGAACCTCGAAGCCGTTTTTGATTAAGCCGGCCAGGCCGCCGCACAAAACCGCCTGCTCGCCAAACAAATCTCCCAGCGCTTCATCTCTGAAAGTCGTTTTGACCAGCTTTGATTTCTTAAAGCCCATGGCTCCGGAAAGCTCAAAAATCGTCTTGCCGGCTTTACCTGTGGCATTTTGATGAACAGCGAAAAAGGCAGATAAAGATTTATTGTTTAGATATTCATCTCTGACAGCCAGACCCGGCGCATGGGGAGCTATCAATATGACGTCGCAATGCGAGGCAGGCTTGATAAACCCAAAGTGAACCGCAAAGCCATGCAGAAACCAGAGGGTGCTGTTGTCGTTTAGGTTTGCCTGGATTTCTCTTTTATAAGTCTGCCCCTGAAGATGGTCCGGAAAAGCAAAACAGAGAGTCGTGGACTGTTTTACGGCTTCGCTGACAGAAAGAACTGCTGTAAATTTGTCAGCTCTCGCTTTTTTGCGGGATTTTGATTTTAGAGGCAGCCCGATAGTCACCTCGTAGCCGGAATCGCGAAGATTCAGGGCCACAGAGCGGCCTTGGGAGCCATAGCCCAAAACGGCTATTTTTGGGGTCTTTCCTTTTTTTGTCATCAGTTTCAGTATAATTTCCCGATTGACAATCGCCAAGCAGTCCTTTGATTGATATTTGTGCCGCTAAAACAACAGGAATTGATAACACTGGTCAAAGCTGCTCTGGCCGAAGATATTGGCCGGGGGGATATGACATCGCTTTCATGTCTGGAGCCGTTTTCTGTCAAAGCTGAGATTATTGCTAAATCTGAAGGAATTATGTCGGGTCTTAAGCCGGCTCTTTTGGCATTTTACATTGTAGATTCAGCTAATACTGTTACGCCTTTTAAGAAAAACGGCGACAGTTTCAAACCCGGGGATATTATCGCCAAAATCGATGGCTTTAACCAGACAGTTTTTGCCTCAGAGCGGGTGGCTCTCAATTTTATGGGACATTTAAGCGGGGTGGCAACCTTGACTAATAAGTTTGTCAAAAAAGTTGCAGCGGCCGGGCGCTCCAGCTGCAAAATAATTGATACCAGAAAAACTCTGCCGGGTTTAAGAGCTTTGCAGAAACAAGCGGTTGTCGATGGCGGCGGAATCAACCACCGGCAGGGGCTATACGATATGATTTTGATAAAAGATAATCATATAGCTGCCTGCGGCTCTATTTCAAAAGCTATTGAGCTCTTAAACGAAAATATAGAAACACCGGAGTTTCATCTGCAGTTTGATCTGCACAAAGATGAAATTGAGATAGAAGTTGAAATCTCAAATGAAGAGCAGCTGAGAGAAGCGATAAAGTGCGGAGCAAAAAGACTTTTGCTCGACAATCAATCAATTGAGGATTTGCATAAACTTGTTTCAATTGCACGAAACTTGTCTGACAATGTTAAACTTGAAGCCTCGGGCAATGTCTCGCTTGATAACGTGGCAGACATTGCCGCCACCGGCGTTGATTATATTTCAGTGGGCGCCATGACCCACTCGGCGCCGACTTCTGATTTTTCACTTAAAGTAACTGACCAAAAATGAATCAGGCAGAGTTGGAACAGCTGGCTGACGAGGTTTTATCATTTATCAGAAAAAAACGTAAACAGATTTTTGCGATTTCAACTCTTGCCAAAAAATTAAAATCCGAAAGTTCTGATATATATAAAGCCGCTAAAGTTCTAAAAAGTTGGGGCTATGTCATAAAACTAAGCAAGAGTGAAATAACTTTTAGACAGGCAGCTGATACTTTAAGCGCTACCGAAATAAATTATTATCTGAAAACTAAAATCATCGGGCAAAATTTAGTTTCTTTTCATTCCCTAAAATCCACTAATGATATCGCCTCGCAGATGGCCGCCACAGGCGCCGCTGAAGGTACTGTGATAACTGCAGAAAAGCAGACGCTCGGCAGAGGGCGACTGGGACGAAGCTGGCATTCGCCGGAAAAAGTAGGGGCATATATTTCAATAATTATTACTCCAAAAATGTCACCTGAGAAAGCGCCGGGACTATCTGTCATGACTGCCCTGGCTGCCGCAGAAACATTTGAAAAATACTGCCCTGGCAAAGTAAGAATTAAATGGCCCAACGATGTTTTGATAGGCAATCGCAAAGTAGCCGGAGTGCTGACCGAGTTATATACCAAAAATAATAAGATCGACTATGTCATCGTTGGCATAGGCATAAACATAAACCAGAAACAAACAGATTTCCCACAGACCATAAGGAAACTGGCAACATCGCTTCGGCAGGTTTCGGGTAAAAAAATTAATCGAGCCGAGTTGACAGCGGAATTTTTACAGCACTTTGAGAAAGAATACAAGAGTTACCCCAAAAGCCAGTTAGGTGGATCGCTTAAACGTATCCGCGCTTACTCATCGTTATTGGGACAAACGATAATATTAAAAACTGGCGACAAATCGCTAACCGGACAAGCGATCGATATAGATAAGACCGGCGCGCTGATAGTCGAAGTAAATGGCGAAAAAGTAACTGTCTCAGGCGGAGAGGTAACGGTGGTAAAGGGATCGTGATTTGTTATGATTTCACAGTCCATCTGCAATGTGAGATTGCCGCGTCGTCCCGACAGAGTCGGGACTTCCTCGCAATGACTCGGTCGGCTGCCCCACCTTTCGACATGGTCAGGACGATGCCATTTATGGTGGGTTTGCATCAATATGCAAGATGGATTCCTGCCTTCGCAGGAATGACAAATGATTGTGCATTGTTATCTTGACCGGAAATCTCTAAAGCCTTACAATCAACCAAATAGAAAGGGAGCAATTCAAATGGATGATTCGACATTAGAAATTACTATCATTCCCAATGGACCGGCCCGGATTAAATGCACTAAAGCCAAAATCACTTTGGCTAACGGGCTTGTCGTGACCAAAGAAAAACCGTTCAGCCTCTGCCGTTGTGGTAAGAGCGATGACAAACCGTTCTGTGACGGCTCCCACACCCCCTGCGGTTTTAAGGGGTGAAGAAGTCTGTGTTGCGCTGCGCGATGGATTGGATCGTACAGAAAAACCCTTTAACAGCTCTACAAATATGAAGGAACCCACAGCAAGCTGTGGGCGACTAAGTTAATGCCTACTTCCTTTCATAGAATCTCTTTAGTGATGCCACTAATACTGGAATTGCCACAATCTGAATAATAACTCCCGGCAGGCTGTGTACCAAAGCCGCACCGCCGGCGATAAATTCCGAAACGCCATAGGGCAGATTCATAAACAGACCTAATACTAAAAGACCAAAGGCAAACATTATTCGTCCGAATAATAAAGCAGCAATCAGCGAAATATAGATATTGAGATTTAATCTCTGGTAAGCCATGCCGGCTACTAAACCGTAAATCGGCAGCTCTAAAGACATCAGCGGCACCGCATAAGTTGGCGGCATGCCAGTCAAAAGATGTGACAAGCCGGGGGCCATAATCCCGACAATGACGCCGCTCAGCGGCCCAATCAGAAATCCGGCCAGAAGCGGCGGAATATGCATTGGCAGGAAAATCCGCCCGCTGGCACCAAAAGCATGAAACCCGACCGGCAAAAGAACTGCCAGCGCCAAAAACAGGCCGGTATGTGAAATAAATCTGGTTTTAGTCATTGCTTTAACCTAAAAATCCTCAAAGCTCTCGCTTGGTTTTATATAGACTAATATCAAATAGCGGCCAAGTCTGCCAAAAAGTGATATCAGCAGGCAGATTTCCGCTGATTTCGCTGTCCGATTTGCTTATACTGCGGATTGGCTGATAGAACAAAATTATGAGTAACAGTTACCGAAAACCGACCAAGAACGCTGATTTCCTGTTTATCAAAGGGGCGCGCGAGCACAATCTCAGAAATATTGATGTTAAAATTCCGCGGAATTCTTTGACTGTCATAACCGGCCTTTCAGGTTCCGGCAAAAGTTCGCTGGCTTTTGATACAATTTATGCCGAAGGGCAAAGACGCTATGTCGAATCACTCTCGGCCTACGCCCGGCAGTTTTTAGGACTGATGGAAAAACCCGATGTTGATTTTATCGAAGGCCTCTCACCGGCAATTTCAATAGAACAAAAAGGAACTGCCAAAAATCCCCGTTCGACTGTCGGCACTGTTACCGAGATTTACGATTATCTGCGGCTGCTGTTTGCCCGCGTCGGCACGCCTCATTGCATTAAATGCAACAGGCCGATTACCCAGCAGACGGTTGAGCAAATTGTTGATTCGGTTTTGAGATTCGAAGACGGCACCCGTCTGATAGTTCTGGCACCGCTTGTCCGAGGCAAAAAGGGGGAGCACAAAGACATAATCAATGAAGCTCTTCGCGAAGGATTCGTGCGACTGCGAGTTGACGGCGAGATTGTCGAAACCGATTCCGATATTGAACTGGATAAAAAGAAAAAGCATACGATTGAAGCGGTTGTCGACAGGTTGGTTGTCAAAACCCGTTCACGGAGACGGCTGGCAGATTCGGTCGAGACTGCGCTCAAAATTGCACAGGGGACTGTCTTAATAAATATCAAAAACAAGGATCTGCTTTTCAGCGAACAGTTTGCCTGTCTCAAGTGCAATATCAGCTACGAAGAGCCATCACCGCGCATGTTTTCGTTTAACTCTCCATTCGGCGCCTGTCAGACCTGCGACGGACTCGGACAGAAAATGGAAATAGATCCGGCTCTGGTAATCCCCGATGTTAATTTATCTATAAACGGCGGCACGATTCATCCCTGGGGGGGAGCAGAGATGGCCTCGTGGTACCGCTATATGCTACAGGGACTAAAAAAAGAATACGATTTCAAGTTCACCACGCCTTTTAGAAAACTTTCCAAGACAATCCGCCAGGCAATTTTGTACGGCACTAAAGAAGAGATCACGATTGAGTTTGAGCATACGACCGTCAAAGGCTCCGGCACTTATACTTCCAAATTTGAGGGCGTTATACCGCATCTGGAGCGCCGACACCGACAAACCCAGTCAAGCTCCGTGCGCAGCTGGGTAGAACGCTATATGTCAATCAGCCCCTGCCCGACCTGTAACGGCGCCCGGCTAAAAGCTGAGGCTCTGGCGGTTGTCATAAACCGTGAAACGATTGATTCTGTCTGTGACATGCCCATCAAGCGCTCAGTCAGATTTTTCAAAGAATTGAAACTCGACGTAAGAAAACAACTGATCGCCAAACAAATATTAAAAGAAGTCACCCAGAGGTTGTCTTTTTTGCGCGATGTCGGGCTGGACTATCTCACACTAAGCCGCGCCGCGCAGACTTTGTCCGGCGGCGAAGCCCAAAGAATCAGACTGGCCACGCAAATCGGGTCGCGCTTAGTCGGCGTACTTTATATACTTGACGAACCCTCAATCGGGCTCCACCAAAGGGATAATCGTAAACTCCTAAACACTCTGACGGGTCTGCGGGATATCGGCAACACCGTTTTAGTAGTAGAGCATGACCGCGAAACAATCGAAGCAGCAGACTATGTCTTAGACCTTGGTCCCGGAGCAGGCGTTCATGGCGGCAGGATTGTCGCCTCCGGCACGCCGGCTGCAATCAAAAGGTCAAAAGAATCTCTGACCGGTCAATATTTGTCAGGTAAACGCCAGATAGAAATACCAAAAGAGCGTAGAAGCGCCAACGGGAAATTCATCAAACTTTCGCAAGCCACCGGCAATAATCTGAAAAAAATTGAACTCTCCATCCCGCTGGGAATGTTTGTGGTAGTAACCGGCGTCTCCGGCTCCGGTAAGTCAACCTTGATAAACGAAACCTTGTACCGGCACTTAGCGCGGCAATTTTATCACAGCCGCAAAGCGCCGCTTCCTTTCGGAAAAATCGAGGGGACCGAGCATATTGATAAAGTTATAGATATCGACCAGTCGCCTATCGGCCGCACGCCGCGCTCCAACCCTGCTACCTATACCGGTCTGTTTACACCGATTCGTGATTTGTTTGCCTCATTGCCCGAAGCCAAAGCGCGCGGCTATCAGCCGGGCAGGTTTTCGTTTAATGTCAAGGGCGGACGATGTGAGGCCTGCGAAGGGGACGGCATAATAAAAATTGAAATGCATTTCCTGCCCGATGTTTATGTCCCCTGTGAGATCTGCAAAAGCAAGCGCTATAACAGAGAGACGCTGGAAGTAACTTTTAAAGGCAAGTCAATCGCCGATGTGCTGGATATGACTGTCGAGGAAGCTCTTTACTTTTTTGAAAATATCCCGCGCATAAAAAATAAATTATTGACGCTGTCCAATGTCGGTCTGGGCTATATTCATCTGGGGCAGCAGGCGACAACTTTATCCGGCGGCGAAGCCCAGCGGGTCAAGCTGGCCACCGAGCTTTCAAAAATCGCCACCGGACAGACGCTGTATATCCTTGACGAACCGACCACCGGACTTCATTTTGAAGATATCCGCATGCTCTTAAACGTGCTTAACAGACTGGCCGACCGGGGCAATACAGTTGTAGTCATTGAGCATAATCTTGACGTTATCAAAACCGCTGACTGGGTGATTGATATGGGACCCGAGGGCGGCGATGAGGGCGGACGCATTATTGCCCAAGGCACACCCGAAGAGGTTGCTGCTGTTAAAGAATCATATACCGGGCAGTATTTGAAAAAGGTGCTGAATTAAGATTGTCTTGTTCAGGAGGATTTGAAGTATATGCAATTTCAAAAAAAGGAAACAGATTCGTTACAATTGACACTTGTCGCGACTTCTGTCTTAGCCCTATTAATAACTATGTTTCTTAATCTATTTGGACCAGTGCAGGAACATTCTTCTCTAATTAGAAATGTATTAGGATTTGTTTTCTCTGTTTCAATATTGATTTTATTAATCCTCATTCTTCCAAAATTCTACAAATGGGCTGCTTCAATTTTTCAAAGTGTGTCTGCCTGGAAGCATGAAAAAAGATTAATAATAAATTTGAAAGGAATTACAGAAGACAGCCTACATTATCTCTTTGACACAAATAACGAACACTCTCTTCACAAATTATTAAATAAACTAACACTATCAGGAATAAAATACAGCAGCAGTGAAACACAAAAACGAATATCAGTAATTTCAGACAAATTATTTTTATTGAGTGAATGGAGAGATCTCCTTGAAAAATCATTTTGCAGCCTTGACATAAAAAGCCACAAAGAAACTTTTCGAGCTTGCATTCGTGATGTAACTAGATTTAATCGTGCGCTAGGAAGAGTAATTGAAGAATTAGCGTCAATTGATTTGAAGTCTGACAACGAGATAAGGAGAAATAGAAACGATGAAGAAATTATTACAGCAAAGTATAATCAATATATAGCTAAACTGGAGGAACTTCTTTCTACCGCAAGCAAGCTTAGTGATGCTTTGCCACGGCAAAATTTTTCCAGGCTTTCACTTAAATAGAAAGAAACCAAGGAATTATTATGAATGCAATCCTCAAATCCGCTACGGCATTATTTGCCTTCACAATTTTTATTTCATTGGCTTTGACATCGCATGCTGATGATGCTAAGACAAGACCAACCCTTGATGAACTCAGCTGGCTGGTCGGTAACTGGCAGGGGCCCGGATTCGGCGGCATCTGTGAAGAGGTCTGGTTGCCGGCATCGGCGGGCAGCATGGTAGGAACTTTCAAAATGAGTGTGAATGGCAAAGTTCAGTTTTATGAACTAATGGTAATAACAGTTGATTCCACAGGGCCGACGCTCAAGTTGAAACATTTCAATTCAGATATGACCGGCTGGGAAGAAAAAGATGAGGTCATCAATTTCTCTTTTAATAGTGCAGGAAAGAATGAATTATCTATCGGCGCTTTAACTTATATGAAGCTAGCGGAAGACTCTCTACATATTCTAGTAGATAGAAAGAGCAAGGATGGCGGTATCAGGCAGGACACTATCAAATGTCATCTGGTAAAATAAGGTTGCGTTTTTGTAATGCCGGAACTTCCTGAAGTAGAAACTGTAGTCAGAGGACTAAATCAAACTGTCGCCGGACGTACTATAACCCGAGTCAGAACGAAAGCGCCCAGGACTTCAATCGTAACCGGCAAATCGTTCGGGAACAAATCATTTTCGAGTATTTTAAAAGACAAAACAATTCTTAATATAAGGCGCCGCGGCAAGAATATTCTGATAGAACTATCCGGTGATATCACCCTCTGGGCTCATCTTAAGATGACCGGCAGATTTCTTTATCTGGACAGCAAGACGCCCGTCGATAAGCATGATCTGGCCATATTTGACTTTGACAAAAAGTCCGGAGGCTACCACTTGCGTTTTCACGATGTCCGCAGGTTTGGCAGGCTCCGTCTTTTTTCAAACGACGAACTCTGGCAACAACCGGGGCTGGCAAGTCTTGGGCCGGAACCGTTTGATATTTCTATCGATGAATTTATCCGGCTGTTTCGCTCATCGTCACGTATGATCAAGCCGGCTTTATTGGATCAGCGTTTTATCGCAGGAATCGGCAATATCTACGCCGATGAATCTTTGCACTTTGCGAAAATCCATCCGCGTAAATTGACCAACAGGATTTCAAAAAAGAAATTAACTGAACTTCGTCTGCACATTAACAGAATTTTGAGAAAAGCCATAAAGCATATGGGCAGCTCTGTTGACAACTATGCCGGAGTAAACGGCAAGCCGGGTACATATCAAAAATATCTCCAAGCCTATGGTAATGAAGGCAAAGCCTGCAGTCATTGCGGTTCTAAAATTGTCCGTGAAGTTATCGGCTCGCGCTCCGCTCACTATTGTCCCCGCTGCCAAAGGCTTTAGCCTCTAATTACGCTTCGCGCATCTTAGGCAAATATTGTTTCTTTGCTAATTCTCTCATCCGCTAGCAAATTAGATACGAGCGGCAGACGAAGCCTGATTTTCGCTACGCGTGTATTCAGTACTCAGCTGAAAATTATCTTATTCTCTTACCTGAATCAGAATCAAAGAAATGCAAGGCTGAGTGATGAAATGAAAAGGAAACTTTGTCGCCCACGCCGAACTGGCTGGAAGAATTAGTAGCGATTAGTTTGGTTCCACCGAAATCCAGTTCAAGTATATTATGTCCGCCGAAATATTCAATAGAAGTTAGTATTGCTTGATACGGTCCAGAATGGCCAACTGTAATTTCCTCCGGCCGCAAACCGACTGTAAACTCTGCCGTCTTACTTGTTAGGTTTAATTCTGAAAGATTGAGGTCAAACGGAATCAACTTTCCGTTTTCACTTTTAGCATTTATTAAATTCATTGCTGGCTGCCCAATAAAGCCTGCCGCAAAAACAGTTGCTGGATTTTTGTATATTTCCTGTGGTGTTCCTACCTGGACCAAATTGCCGTCATGAAGCAGTGCGATCTTGTCGGCCATCGTTAAAGCTTCGGTCTGGTCGTGGGTAACGTGAATCATCGAACGCCCGACTCGCTTCTGCAACGAAACTATTTCTTTTCTCATGCGGGCGCGCAGTTCGGCATCGAGATTTGAAAGCGGTTCGTCTAATAAAAACAACGCCGGCTCTCTGATAATAGCCCGACCCAGGGCCACCCGCTGCCTTTCGCCGCCGGACAGCGTGGCCGGTCTCTGTGGCAGTTTATTCAGCAGCCCCAAAAGCTCCGCTACCTCTAACACTTTCTTTTGCTTTTCTCTTTTTTTTGTTTTCGCAATTGTTAAGGGAAAAGCCAAATTCCGGGCAACCGACATATGCGGGTAGAGAGCGTAGTTTTGAAAGACTAAAGCAACGTCGCGATCTTTTGGTTCCAGCCTGTCTATTCTTTTTTCACCAATAAAGATTTCTCCGCTGTCCAATGTTTCCAATCCCGCTATTATGCGCAAGAGAGTTGATTTACCGCAGCCTGAGGGACCCAGTAAAACCAGCAGCTCACCGTCGGCTATTTCCAGGCTGACATCTTTTAGGACAACATTCCCATCAAACGCTTTCGAAATGTTTTTGATTAAAATACTTGCCATTTAACTAACTATTTCAACCTGGCCATTGTCTATATTCAAGTTTAAGGCCTTCTCCGCTAAGCGGGCGGGCGGTTCTAAGGCGGTAGTCAGAAAGAGCTGGCCGAGATCATTAAAAGAATCAATAACCGCGGCGCTCCTGTTTTCATCAAGCTCCGCAAAAATTTCGTCCAATAATAATATAGGCGCGAAACCTCTTTTCTCTTTAAGGAGCTGATAGACCGACAGTTTTAGTGCTATCGCCGCCGAGCGCCATTCTCCCTGCGAGCCGTGGGTCCTGGCCGGAAACGAATTTATATCAAACTCTATTTCATCGCGATGCGGCCCTACTACCGAGGTTTTCAATATCATTTCCCGTTCTTTGACTTCCTGAAGCTTGGCCTCAAATTGCTCTTTAATTCTTGATTCATCAACTTCAATTTCGATTTCTTCTAAGACCGATGGCTTGTATTTTATGTCAAGATTACCATTGTTTGAAAATTTCAAGTACAAACTGCAAGCGCTTTTGTTGAGCGTCTCCAAAAATAGCTGACGCGCAATAATTATTTTCGCGCCGGTTTCTGCTAAAAGATAGTTGAACGAATCAAATTCAATATTTTCTTTAAGTGCGGCATTTTTTTGAGACAAAATTCGAGAATACTTAGTGATATTTTCCAAATACTTGGCAGACTGCTGAGAGATGTAGAGGTCCAAAAATAAGCGTCTCACAGATGGTGGGCCGGCAAGTATTTCACTGTCTTCGGGACCGGCCGCAACCACGCTGAACTTTTCATAAAGCTCTGAAGCTTTCGATTTTACTCCATTTATTGTTATCTGTTTTCTACCGCCGCGCATGACTGCAACTGCGATTTCAATCGAGCGATCGCCGTCATGCATCGTTCCCTCTACGCGGTAGCTGTGCTGTACATTTTTAATAAGGTCGCTGTCTTTGTTGCCCCGCTGCGACCTGCCCAGGCAGAGTACAAAAATCGCCTCCAGTAAATTTGATTTCCCTGAACCGTTTTTGCCATGAAGAACATTTATCCCCGCCGCTGGAGTCAGCTCAAGCGTTTCAAAGTTTCTGAAGCTGGTTAGTTTTAGGCTGTCTAAGTGCATCGTATAAATAAAAAAGGCAGATGCGAACATCTGCCTGTAACTCTTTCACTCATAAATTAACTATTCTGCCAAGCGAAGCGGCATCAACAGACATAGAAAATCTTCTTTGGGAACTTCCGTACTATACAGTAGGCCGGCAGATGTTGTTGATGAAAGCTCTATAATAATTTCATTACTGTCTATACGATTTACAATTTCTGCCATATAGTTGGCGTTGTAGCCCAAGTCTATCGGTTCACCGCTATACTCACAGGCGAGTTCTTCTTTCCCTTCACCGCCAACATCGGCATTGGTACTTGAAAGGGTCAACCGTGAATCTTTGGCAGAGAACCTAACCTGATGAGTTAAGGCGTTTGATAATATTGAGACACGCCTGACTGCACCGGCAAGTTCATCTTTGGCTATAACCAATTTCTTATCGCTGCTTTCCGGTATAACTTGCTCAAAGTTTGGATAGGGTCCGTCTATAAGCCTGGAAGTTAGGATTACATCGCCTAAGTTGAAAATTATATTATTTTCACCAAATATCACGCCAACATCAGATTTTTTGCCATCAATAAATTTTGGTATCAGGTTTAAAACTTTAGGGGGGATTATAACGTCATCGTAGAGGCCTTTTAGTTTCTTATTTTCAATGGCTACTTTGGCCAAGCGGTGACCGTCGGTTGCGACCATCATCATTTTATCACCTTTTGTTTGCCATAAAACACCATTTAGGGCCGGTCTGGTTTCGTCATCTGAACAGGCAAAAGTTGTTTTACGAATCATTGCAGCTAATTCTTCGCCAGATATTTTTATCTCTTTTTTTGTATTTACTGCCGGGAGTTTCGGGAAATCATCCGGTGATAAAGCTGCAATTTTGTAGTGACCATTAGGGATTTTCAATTCTAATCGTGAACTGGTCGATTCTACGCTGATATCAGCTTCGGGCATCTCCTTAATTATATCAGCAATTATCCTGGCCGGTAGAACGGCTGAGCCTTTTTTGATTACGTCACATTCTACCGAAGCGGTAATTGATATATCCAAATCAGTCGCTGAGATCTTAAGCTTATTTTCCAGTGCTTCTATCAAGATATTACTTAGGATAGGCAAGGTTGATTTTGTAGGAACTACCTGTAATACATATTGGAGGCAGTTATTAAATTTTGATTTGGGGAGTTGAAATTTCATTTTCAGCTCTTCTCCTAAAAAGTTACCAACAGTTTCTTATATTATTAGATATGTACTAGATATAAAATAATAACTATAAGTCCTGTTGAAAAGTGGATATCACAAAAATATAAATTATTTCTTCCATTTAGTATAAGCATTTCAAAGGCTTAAGACAGCACTTTCTATCGCAAAAGATGTTGAGAACCCGTGAGGTTGTGTATACACTTGGTTCACTTTTTGAGCTTTTTCAAGCAAAAACATTTATCCTTCTGTTATACACATCGGCTTTACACATCTTCTTAATATAAAAGCGAGGCAGATAGCTGGTCGATTCTCTCCCTAAAATTTGAATCAGAGGACATCCTGCGGGAAATCATATCACACGCATGAATTACTGTGGAATGGTCCCGGCCACCAAAGGCATCACCGATATTTTTCAGGGAACTATCTGTTAGAGAACGGCTTAGGTACATTGCAATCTGACGAGCCATGACTGCATCGGAGGTTTTTTTCTTGGCCCGCATCATACTCTTGTCAATTTTTAGAAGATCGCAGGTCTTTTTTTGAATATCGTCTATGGTTATAAGCTGCTTTTTTTGATAGAAGCTATCAGATAAAATCTTATGGGCCATCTCAAGATTAACCTCAACCTTTTTAAGCGAGCTATAGGCTAAAAGCCTGATAAGAGCCCCCTCCAGCTCTCTGACATTGGTGGTCACTTTACTGGCAATATATCTGAGGACATCATCCGGCATCGAACAGCCCTCTGATTCCATCTTTTTGTAGAGAATGGCAGTCCGGTTTTCGAGATCCGGGGCCTGTAGGTCTGTTACCAGTCCGCACGAGAATCTGGAGAGCAGGCGCTCTTCGAGCCCCTTAATCTCTTTTGGTGGGCGGTCTGATGTTAATACAATTTGCTTACCCAGATTGTAAAGAGTGTTGAAGGTATGGAAAAATTGCTCCTGGGTAGATTCTTTACCGGTAAAAAACTGGGCATCGTCGATAATCAGAACATCGGTGCTGCGGTAGTTTCTGGTAAAGTCAGCCATTGAGCCGCCGGAAATAGAAGAGATAAAATCAGAAGTGAATTTTTCACTGGTGGCATAGACGACTCTCTTGTCAGGAAATAGCCGTGCGATCTCATTACCCAAAGCCTGGACAATGTGTGTCTTGCCGAGGCCGGTGCCGCCATAGATATAAAGCGGGTTATAGCGGGTTGTACCGGGAGCCTCAGCTACTGCCACGGCTGCGGCATAAGCAAATTCGTTAAAGTCACCTACCACCAACGATTTGAAATCATAGCGCTGGCTTAAACTGCTTTTTGATCCATAGCCTCCGTTGCCATTACTCTTTATAGTTGGTTGAGATAAAGTGCTGTGGTCGTATAATTTAAGCGAAGCCTGATCCTTAGCGCTCTCGTTGTTTAATTCAAAAACAAGAGAGTGGGAAGTTCCCAGGATCTCTGCGACTGCCTCTTCAATCAGTTCCCGGAAATGATTTTGAAGCCAGTCGGAGACGAACTGGTTTCTAACTTTTACAACAAAACTTCCATTTTCTGACAAATTTCCTTTGGTTGGTTTCAGCCAGGTATTAAACGACTGCTGTTTAACCCGATGGGACATGTATTCCAAACACAGAGCCCAATGATCTGACTTTATTGTTGTACTAATTGTTTTCACCCCTGCCCTTTCTATTGGCTAGATTAGTAAAACTAAATTCTTAACTACACTCTTTTGGCATTCAACATCTTGCCTATTAAATTTTCGAAAATCAAGAAGCTATCCACAAAACTATCAACATTTCAGGGAGTCTAAATACTCCCTAAGCCTTTTCAAGGCAGAGCTTTATTCGAAAAGCCAGAAAAGTTTTCAACAGATTATCAACGTCGCGTGGGCTTGTTAGCTTCATGTAAATAAATAACAATACGAGACAGAATGGTCAAGGCAGGAGACGCATTAAAACGCAAAAATCTAAACTCATTGCAGGCAAGCTCTTTACAGAGAGAGCGAAACGAGAGGCGTTCACTGGCATTTTGTCTGTTGTTGGAGTTAATAAATTGGAAAGAGCCAAAATTGTTGTGCGCACAGAGTTAGAGTAATTGTCTTTTCCATAGTGGCATGACACGAATTTTTACTTCGCTGAAGGAAATTTATTTTCCGTCCGTTATTTATTTGTATCTGCTAATTGTTTGTTGTTGTCCAGCTGACCCAATTTTGTGTTTGAAAAAAATAGTTCGGCAAGAATAAAAACAATCGCACAGCTTATGGCAGCGTCGGCGATGTTAAAGGTCCACCAACGCTCAAGCCGATAACCGAATAAATTCAGATCTATGAAGTCAAAATCAATCCAGTCAATGACTTTACCGATTCGCAGTCGATCAATGATATTTCCAAGGGCGCCGCCAGCTACGAATGAGAGCGCAAACGCTTGAGATTTTGAGTCGCGATGAGTGTAAATGTAAAAGAGCACCAGTGCAAAAATTAAAATTGAAACGATCAGGTAGGCGATTGACGGTCCCAGATTTGATCCCAGGGCGCCGCCTTCGTTGTATACTAAAGTTAACATAAAGAACTCACCTAACACTTTAACAGAGCCAGCCTGGCTTAGATAATTTACCGCCAAAATTTTTGTAACTTGGTCGAGTGCTGTCACCGCAAAAAGAATCATCAGCGGAACTAAAAGAGGCTTGAAATTATTTTCGTGCAGTTTTGCGCCCCTCCTCAGATTCTTTGCACTTGATACACATCCGTGCATGTGCTACTGCTTTTAAACGAGAAACAGAAACAGGTTTTTGGCAACTAAAGCACAAGCCGTAGATGCCATCATCAATACGCCTGAGAGCCTCGTCAATGTGGTAAACCAGTCGCCCGGATTTTGAAGCAAACATAAAAGCTAATTCCCGCTCCATGGCATCGGTGCCCTGGTCGGCCATATGGTAGGAATGTGAAGAATGGTCACCGGTCGCATCTTTGGGGGTAGAGCTGAACTGTTCTTTCATCACTCCGCCCATTTCGTGAATCAGGCTTTTGCGCTTATCCAAAAGCAACTGGCGGAACTTTTTAAGCTCACTTTTCTTGAAAGGAGATTTGGTCATAATTAGATTATATCTTAGTTAAGGCTATCAAAGTTTTTTCTCCGTTGATATTCCATTCGGTGGCGCCTTGGGGAGTTTCCGACTCAGAAAACTCAAAACTTTCGGCTAGAGTTTCCTTTTTGATAAACTCGCTATGTTTTTTGGCGGCCTGCCCAACTTTATCAGTTGACTGTAGTTTTACCGAGATAAAATCGGTGACTTCATATCCAGAGCTCTTTCGCATATTCTGGATTTTGTTAACAAGCTCACGGGCAAAGCCTTCGTCAATCAGGTCATCAGTCAGCAAAGTGGTCAAGGCCACAGTAACGCCGCCGTTACTTTCTAGTGCATATCCAGCTTTTTCATTTTTGATAACTTCGACATCATCTGATGAAAGAGAGATATCATTGCCATCGACAGATAAGGTCAAAGAACCTTCCTTGACAAATTTCTTAATATCGGCCTCAGACAGCTGGCCAAGCAGCGCTGACACTTGCTTGACCGCGCCGCCGAGTTTTGGCCCGGCGGTTTTGAAATTCAGTTTAGCCGCATAGGTAAAGTACTGGTCAAGATTTTCGGATACTTCGACCTCTTTGATATTTAGTTCGCTTTTAATAATCGCAATGTCGTTGCTCAGTTTTTCTGATTTGGTTCCGGCCGGAAGTTCCACCAGGAGTTTCCCCAGAGGTTGTCTGACTTTGATATTTTTTCTTGAACGGGCAGCGCGTCCGAGCGATACAATTTTTTCTACCAGTTCCATTGTTTCTTCAAGCTTCAAATCGATAGCCGATTCGTCCGCTTTGGGGAACTGAGTCATGTGAACAGATTCAATAGTATTGCTTTTAGTATTGGTCCTTTCGGCGCTGGTCAATTCACGCCAGATAAGTTCCGACATAAATGGCGCTACCGGGGCGATCAACTGACAGACACCTTGCAGAATTTGTACCAGTGTCAAATAGGCCCGCATTTTTGAACGGTCATCGCCTTTGGCCCAATAGCGGCGGCGGTTGTTGCGGACATACCAGTTGGAAAGCTCTTCGATCAGAAAATGCTGAACGGCGCGGGTAGCGCGCATTATTTCATACGCATCAAACTGGGCAGTTACATTTTTAATAAGGGAATTGTATTTGGAAATTATCCAGCGGTCGAACCGTTCAGGTTCACCGGCTTTGCTTTCTAAATATTCGATAACGGATTGATTGGCGCTCTTGGCTTTTTCTAAAACGCCGTCGATATTGGCATAGATCGCAAAAAACGAGTACGTATTTTTGAGTGTGTCGAAAAATTTGCGGACAACTTCGCCCAGGCCGTCTTCGTCAAAGCGGGTCGGCAGCCAGGGGTTCGAGGCTGAGACCATATACCAACGGACGGCGTCGGCACCGTATTTGTCAACCATTACAAAGGGGTCAACTACGTTGCCTTTGTGCTTGGACATCTTTTTGCCGGCTTTATCCAGAATAAATTCCAGTACGACTACATTTTTAAACGGCGCTTTATCAAAAAGCAAAGTTGAGATTGCCAGTAGTGAATAAAACCAGCCGCGGGTTTGGTCGACCGCCTCGGAGATAAAATCGGCCGGATATTTATTTTCAAACTGCTCTTTGTTCTCAAAAGGATAGTGCCACTGGGCATAGGGCATGGCGCCTGAGTCAAACCAGACATCGACAACTTCGGGAATGCGTGTCATGCTGCTGCCGCACTGGCAGCTGAACTTGACATCGTCCATCATTGGTTTGTGAAGGTCTAATTCGCCGGAGCTATAGACTTTTTGCCATTTGTCGCTATCTGCTTCTTTTAGGAGTTCTTCAATCGAGCCGATAGCTTTCTTTTTGTCGCACTTGTTGTCGTCGCAGACCCAGATAGGAATAGGTGTGCCCCAGAAACGTTCGCGCGAGAGCGACCAGTCGACATTATTTTCGAGCCAGTTCAGCATGCGTCCGGATCGGATTTCATCGGGCACCCAGTTGATAGAATTATTATTGTCTATCAATTTTTGTTTGAACTGGGTGGTTTTGAGATACCATGACTGACGGGCGATATAAATGAGCGGCGCATGACAGCGCCAGCAAAAGGGGTAGCTATGTTCGTATTTTTCTTTTTTGAACATGCGGCCGGCGATTTTTAAATCTTTTATGATGACCGGGTCGGCATCTTTGATAAACATTCCCTGGTAGGGACCGGCTAAGTCTTTGAACAGTCCGTTTGATTCGATAGCCTGCAAAACCGGCAGGCCATACTCTTTGCCGATTTCGTAGTCGTCGGCGCCGAAGCCGGGCGCAATGTGTACGATTCCGGTACCGTCTTCGAGAGTAACAAAGTCGCCATTTATTACATACCAGGCTTCATTTTTGTATTGTTCAAAATAAAAATCAAAGAGGGGCGTGTATTTTCTATTCAGGAACTCTGTTCCTTTTTTCTTGTCCAACACAGCAATTTCATCACTGCCAAAAACTTTTTCTACAAGTGCTTCGGCCAGCACCAGCTTTTCGCCTTCGTGCTCGACAGTGACATAGTCGGCATCCGGTTTCATACACAGGGCGGCGTTTGATGGCAGTGTCCAGGGGGTGGTGGTCCAGACCAGGTAGCTGAAATCACCGTCGGCTGCTTTGACCTTAACAAATATCGAAGGGTCTTTTACAGTTTCGTAGCCTTGGGCAACTTCGTGAGACGACAGGCCGGTGCCGCAGCGCGGGCAGAAGGGGATGATTTTATGACCTTTGTAAATCAGGTCGCGGTCGAAGAAGTTTTTTAAAATCCACCAGACCGATTCGATATAATTATTTTCTAAAGTTACGTAGGCGTCGTCTAAGTCCAGCCAGTAGCCGGTGCGTACGGTGATGCGGTTCCATTCTTCGAGATATTTAAAAACTGATTCGCGGCATTTTTTGTTAAATTTGTCAATGCCGTAATCCAAAATTTCCTTTTTGGATTTTAGTCCCAGCGCTTTTTCGACTTCGATTTCAACCGGCAGGCCGTGGGTATCCCAACCGGCTTTGCGGTCGACCCGAAAGCCCTGCATAGATTTATAGCGGCAGACCAGATCTTTGACTGTGCGGGATATTACATGATGAATCCCGGGGCGACCGTTGGCTGTCGGCGGGCCTTCGTAAAAGACAAAATGAGGCCTGTTTTCAGCCAGTTTATTGGCTTTGTGGAAAATATCCTCGTTTTTCCAGAACTCGAGGATTTTCTCCTCGGCTTTGGGCAGCGAAAAATTGTCTTTTAACGTATCAAACTTCATTTTATCAGTTTTTCGTCCATACGTAATCCAGTATAGCCTAATATATTAGGTCGGTTTAGTGGTTTTGTAAAGAGGGAAATGGGAGGGAGCAAAGCAGAGAAGTTGATAAGTCTCTTGAGAGGCCATAATCACATTTACAAATAAGCACTTGAACAAATGGTAAAAATTGTCGTTAATATAAGTATAAAAGGTTCCGCCCCGATGATAAGAGGCCATGGGCAATTTCCGCAAGGATAGTCGGGGTGGTCATTTTTTTTCAATAAAATTTTTCTTTGCCCACCTCAAAAACATCAAATTCAGTCTGTATGCACTTTGAGATTAGTTTGTAACTCCTTGTATCTCCTCTTGACCATTTTCGAGCAATCGCCCATCCTAAGTAATCCACAACTTGAAGGTTTACGTCAGACTTAGAAGGGAAATGGAAAATCTGATAAGTTCCTTGAGCTTTCTTCGACCAATCAGTCAATTCCTGATTAAGAGCTTTTTCAATTTGTTTTCTTTTCTTTTTGAGAGGAATCGAATCGGTTACAAAAGTAACGTCGCTATGTTTTTGAGCGCTTCCGACAAGTACGTACTTAAGTAGGATGCCAAATATTGTTTTATAGAAGCGAGCCGTGTCCTTTTGCAAAGTCGGAAAAGTCTTACATTTTTCAACTATTATGGAGTCTACTCTATAATCAGGCATCATTTGGGAGATTATATCAAAGACTTTGTCTCGGACGTATTGCTTGTCCTCTGATGCATGAAAACTTTCAATTTTTAATCCAGATTCCCATAAGTCATACTTCAACTCCTCTAACGGAGAAATTGCGTCAAAAGGTCTTACAACAGAAAGCGCTGTTATTATGAAGTATTTTGATCCATTCTGGGAAAAATCAAAGTCCCCTGATTCATCTAAGAAAACGTAAAGCATGACGCAAGTAAAGAAATTTTGATTAGTTCAGGTATCACTTTTTATAAGTATTTTCCCGCTTCAAGCAGTCTGAACGTTAAGGAAGTTTTAGCAAAGCCAAAAGCTTACTTGCCCAATCCTCCTGCTAATCTCTCCATCTCATCTACCTGCTCCGCGAACATTTTGACTGTCGCTTCGACAGCTTCAGGTTTGGTCATATCCACGCCGCAGTTTTTCAAGAGTTCAATGGGGTAGTCTGAGCCGCCGGCTGAAAGCATTTCTATATATTTGGCAACTATCGATTTGTCGCCCGCCATAAATCTTGACATTATCGCCTGCGAGACGGCATACGAGGTGGCGTACTGGAAGACGTAAAACTCGGTGTAGAAATGCGGGATATAGCTCCACTCGTTGGCCACATCGTCGTCCACAACAACGATGCGCTGGTCGTGGCCATAGTACCGCCTGGTGATGTCGAGGTACAGTCCGGCGAGCGCGTCGCCGGTAACCGGCACCGACGCCAGCCCCATCTCGTGCATCCGCAGCTCGAACTCCGCAAACTGCGTCTGCCGGAAGACCGTGGCCTTGATGCTTTCCAAGTAGCTGCCGAGCAGCGACAGCCGTGTCGGTTCGTCCTCGATCTGCTTCAGCATGTAGTCCATGAGCAGCGCCTCGTTGAACGTCGACGCGACCTCCGCCACAAAGATCGTGTATTGGTAATTTTGGAAGGGCTGATGTCGCGCGCTGAAGTGCGTGTGCATCGAGTGGCCCGCCTCGTGGGCCAGCGTAAACACGTGGTCGAGCACGTCGGGCTGATAGTTCATCAGGATGTACGGATTGCCGTCGTACGAGCCGGAGCTGAACGCGCCGCTCTGCTTGCCCTGGTTCGGATAGCGATCGCTCCAGCGTCCGCGCAAGCCCTTTTCCAGCACGCCGCCATACTCGCTGCCCAAGGGCTCGATCGCCGAGATCACCAGCCGCAC
>JADFPZ010000018.1 GCA_022562075.1 Candidatus Zixiibacteriota bacterium
TTAGAATTACCAGGCAAATCAAGTTGTTTCTTTTGTCCTAACATGAGAAAACATGAAATAATAAAATTAAGAAAAGATAATCCAAATTTATTTGAATTCAAATTGCTCAATATGTCTCAACGTGATGTAAATACCGAATCTGAAAAATCTAAATCAGTTAATTCCAAATCCGGCCAGTAAAAGGTCTGAGATATACCACTCTTTCACTGAATTTGTGGTCTCTCGTGCCCAAGAATGTGATTTTAACCAACAGTAGTCCAGAACCCAGTTTTGTATTGCCGCGGTCACGAAATAGGCTATATTCAGATTATAGAAACTGTCGATTTGACTGGTCTAAAAAACCGGCTGATAGCTCGAGTCCGAAATACTAAAACTGCCGATTTTGGCCTGCTATTGCAGAATAGAGAGAAAACCAAGCGACCTGATTCGTAATCAGTAGGTCAGCGGTTCGACTCCGCTCGGTGGCTATTATTTATTCCCGGAAAACTAAATTCATAGCTTTGCCGGAATTAGATCGAATTTATAGTAAAGACTACCATAAGCGAGGAGTCCGATAATACTTCAGCCTGTACTTTAGACACCACGTTTGAATCCCCAAAATTTAGAAACTGAGCCGAAGCCTTGCCTTCAAAGTCGGTTATTGTTTTAAGGTCAAGATAGTCGTTTCCGACAGTAGGCTTGAAGACGTTGCCGCTTCCTTCTACCAATTTGAAAAGGATACTTTCGTTTTTGATTGGTGTTCCGTTTAGCATTTTGAGCTGTACCGTCAGCCTTTGAGTAAGTGTGTCATGCAATTCTAAGGATTGATTGTCGCCGGAAAACTTACTAAAAATCCAGTTATCTCCCGCACCGGGACTGTTTATTTCGCTTTGCTCGGATTCACACCCCAAGAGACTGAATGCCAGAGCTAATGTCACGAACATTAGTTTATAATTGCATTGTTGAATCATAACTGCTTCAAAATAGGTGATTTTAGTTAATCATCAAGGCCAATATTAGCTGATTTAGTCCGATTATTGATTTTTGCGCCAAAATTCGCTATCTTAAACAGATATATTATTGTGATATAGAAACTTATGACTATTGATGAAAAAATAGGGGCAGCAACCCCAAAGTGGAACTATCCTGAGCATATTCTCTCTCTGCAGCCGTCGGTAATTAGAGAAATTCTCAAATTAACCTCAAGGCCTGAGATAATATCGTTTGCAGGAGGTCTGCCCGATCCATCGCTATTTCCGCTGGATGAAATAGCCGAATCTACTAAAAGAGCTCTGCAAGAATACAAAGGGGCAGCTGTTCAGTACACGTTGACGCGGGGAATAACGCCTCTTCGGGAGCTTCTGGCAAAAAGAATAAGCGATAGAGGAGCCGCGACTGAGGTCGCTAATCTGCTGGTAACCTCGGGCGCGCAGCAAGCAGTGGATATGGTGACCCGTGTGCTGACCGAGCCGGGGGACACAGTGCTGACAGAATACCCGACCTATGTGGGAGCGCTCCAGATTTTCGATTACAGGCAAATTAATGTAGTCTCGGCCGAAATGGATGAAAACGGCGTTATAACAGACCAGGTCGAAGAACAAATCATCAAGCACCAGCCGAAACTGATTTATACCGTGTCTACTTTTCAGAATCCAACCGGCATTTCTATGTCTGAAGAAAGACGAATCAAATTAATTGAGCTGGGCCGGAAATATGGCATTCCTATTGTCGATGACACCCCCTACAACGAGCTCAGATTCACAGGCCAAAATATTCCCACATTGAAAGCTCTGGGCGGGGACGATGTTATAACAATTCATACGGTGGCTAAGATACTTGCTCCCGGTCTCAGACTCGGCTGGATTAACGCCAGAAAAGAGTTCATCAACGTAATTGAAAAGATAAAACAGTCCGATGACCTGCATGCCGGTACTTTGAATCAGTATATATGCCATGATTTTTGTAAGAGGGGATTGCTTGAACCACACATTGAAAAAATAAAAAAACACTATGGCGCTAAGAGAAATCTGATGCTCTCAGAGATAGAAAAGCAGTTTCCGGCTGGAATCAAGTGGACAAAACCCGATGGCGGACTATTCCTCTGGGTAGAACTACCGGAGCATCTATCGGCCAGGGAGCTGCTTGAAAGAGCTCTAAAAAAGAATGTGGCATTCGTGTATGGCCAGCCGTTTTACCCGGATGGCTCGGTCACCAACACTTTCAGACTAAATTTTGCCACCGCTACCCATGAGAGAATTGTAGAAGGAATTTCTCGGCTGGGCAGTCTCTTAACAGAGGTAATTTGAAATGAAGTTTTATTGGTACAGCTGGTGGCTAAGAGATAAAGAGGATGGTTTTCCGGTATAATGACCCTGCTGATACGCACAATTTTTGGTCTGCCGGACGGCAGGCCTTTTTTATTGAAGTAAAGTGTCAGGAAAGTTAACTAGAGAAATATATGAAAATTAAGTTCTACAAATATCAGGCCCTGTCTAATGATTTCATTCTAGTAGACAGCAGCCAGAGCAAAATTTCTAAGCAGTCGCTTTCTAATACTGTCCGACAAATTTGCCACCGCAACCGGGGTGTAGGCGCCGATGGCCTGTTATACCTGAGTAAAGCAAAAAACGATACGGTCGCGGTCGATGTATATAACGCTGATGGCGGCTGGGCCGAAAAATCGGGCAATGGTCTTCGTATAGCAGGATTGCACTTGCACAGACAGAATTCCAAAAAGCGAAACTTTGTTATCAGTATGGGTGGAACAAAAAGCAGAGTAAGGCTTGTCAGTAAAGCAAAACACGAAGCATTGCTAACTACCGAAATTGGCAAGCCAAGCTTTGAAACATCAGAGGTTCCGGTCAAATGCAAATCGCAATTCATGATAAACTCGCCATTAGACCTAGATGGTACAGAATTTCCGGTGACCTGTTTGTCGCTTGGCAATCCGCACGCAGTTTTGTTTGTAGATAATTTCGATTTTGACTGGCAGCAAATCGGGGCCGATATAGAAAATCACGAACTGTTTCCGAACGGCACTAATGTGGAGTTTGTCAAAGTTATCTCTTCTAAGAAACTGCAAGTAGCTGATTGGGAAAGAGGCGCTGGCCCAACTGGTTCGTCTGGGACAGGCGCGGCAGCGGCGGTAGCAGCCTCGGTTATGCTGGGAGTAGCGGGACGCATATGTAAAGTCGTTTTTGAAACGGGAGAAATAGAAGTGAACTGGAGAGAATCTGACGATATCATTGAAATATGCGGACCTGTAGAATTTATCTGTGAAGGAACCTTTGAGTCATAATGATTAGTTTTAAGAAAGCCCGGGAATTAAGCAGCCAGGGGAATGTTGTGCCGGTATTTGAAAAGATTCCGGCAGACCTCGATACACCTGTTTCAGCTTTTATTAAACTTGCTGCCGATAAAAAAGAAAGTTTCCTTTTGGAGTCTATTGAAGGCGGCGAGAAACTTGCCCGATATTCGTTCTTAGGATTCGACCCATACCTTGTAATAGAAAGCTCCGGCGACAGCCTGACAGTTAAAAGCGGTAGAATCACTCGAAACGTGACCCAAAAACCAATACCATTTATCAGAAATCTTTTCAAAAAATATCGACCGGTAAAGGTGCAGGGTCTACCGCGTTTCACAGGCGGCGGAGTCGGCTACTTCGCCTATGACACTATCCGCTGGGTTGAGAAGATACCTGATAATAATCACGACTCTATCGGCCTGCCCGATATGAGACTGTCTCTTTACAGCCGGATAATTGCGTTTGACCACCTGAAGCAGGAAATACTTGTCATTGCAAATTTAGTAACAGGCGATTCCCAGAAAACACTCAAGCAGCACTATGACGATGCCACCAGATGGATCAAACAATCTGTGAAAAAATTAACCATGCCGCTGCCTGTTCACGCCAGAAGAAGCGACAATCATAAGTCTGGCAAAGTCATCGCTCATACATCCAAGCGGACATTTGAAAACAATGTCCGTAAAGCAAAGCACTATATTAAAGAGGGTGACGTATATCAGGTTGTGCTGTCGCAAAGATGGGAAATAAAATCAAACAGTTCGGCGCTAAATGTTTATCGCCGCCTGAGACGAATAAATCCTTCTCCTTATATGTTCCTTTTGAATTTTGGAAACAACGCAGTAGTTGGTTCTTCGCCGGAGATGATGGTCCGCATTGAAAAAGATATTATTGAAACCCGGCCGATAGCCGGTACCAGACCAAGAGGCAAAAACGAAGCGGAAGATGCCAAGTTGATTGCAGATTTGCTGGCTGACAAAAAGGAATTGTCTGAGCATACCATGCTGCTTGATCTTGGCAGAAATGATGTCGGCCGGGTCAGCAAAACTGCTACTGTTAAAGTAAAAGATAATATGATTATTGAAAAATACTCGCACGTGATTCATATTGTCAGTTCAGTCGTTGGAGAAATGAATAAAAAGAACAAACCGATAGATGGACACTTCGCCTGTTTCCCGGCCGGTACTGTTTCTGGAGCGCCAAAAATTCGCGCCATGCAGATTATCGATGAGCTCGAAACAGAGCGCCGCGGTATTTATGCCGGTTCAATTGCCTATCTGGACTTCTGGGGCAACCTTGATTCCTGCATAGCTATTCGCACTTTAGTTAAAAAAGATAACAAGTATTACATACAGGCCGGAGCTGGTATTGTGGCCGATTCCAAACCGTCCCGTGAGTTCGAGGAAACTGAATCTAAAGCGCGCGCCGCGATACAGGCCGTAACAGGGGAGAATTAAGTTTTGCTTTTGCTTTTAGATAATTATGATTCGTTCACCTATAATCTGGTTCAGTATCTCAGTGAACTGGGGGCCGATATCAGAGTCTTTCGAAACGATGAGATTACAGTTTCAAAAATTAGAAGGCTTCGGCCGAAATCAATTGTGCTCTCACCCGGTCCGGGCAGGCCTGAAAACGCCGGTATCATGAATGAATTGGTAGAACAACTGGCCGGCTCCGTTCCTGTTCTAGGGGTTTGCCTGGGGCATCAGTCAATTGCTCAGGTTAACGGGGCCACAATCGGCTACGCCCCGGTACTTATGCATGGAAAGACATCCGAAATTTCACATAATAATTCTACTTTGTTTAAGCAGGTGCCGTCACCGTTTACCGCCACCCGCTATCATTCGCTGGTAGTTGAACGCGACACTATTCCAAAAAGTTTTAAAATTACAGCCTGGACTGACAAAACAGTCATGGCTGTCGAAAATAAAGAGAAGAAGCTTTATGGAGTACAGTTTCATCCGGAATCGATACTGACTGCACAAGGCAAGAACATATTAAACAATTTCCTAAAAAGCGTATAGCTATGCAAGAGTTTATCAAAAGAGTAATTTCAAAAGAAAACCTTTTTCAGGAAGAAGCTTCCAAAGCAATGGAAATAATGATGCAGGGTGAAGCGACTCCGTCACAAATAGCAGGTTTTTTGGTGGCGCTAAAATTAAAAGGGGAGACCGCCGAGGAAGTAGCCGGTTTTGCCAAAACGATGCGCAAGCATTCGGTTAAGATTGAAATCGATGATAAGAACGCTGTCGATGGCTGCGGCACAGGCGGTGATGGCTCAAACAGTTTCAATATTTCAACCGCGGCTGCCATAGTAGCTTCGGCAGCCAGAGTCACTGTCGCCAAGCATGGCAACCGCTCGGTAAGTTCAGCTTGCGGTTCGGCAGATATTTTAGAAGCCAGCGGTGCCAAAATTGACCCCGGCATAAACGTGGTTGAGAAAACTATTAACGAACTCCAGTTTGGTTTCATGTTTGCACCTCGTTTTCATCCGGCCATGAAATATGCCGTCTCTCCACGAAAAGAACTGGGTATCAGAACCGTATTTAATATCCTGGGTCCTATGACAAACCCTGCCGGAGTCAAGAGACAGGTCATAGGTGTTTACAATCAATTTTTGATGAAGTTGGTAGCGGAAGTAATGAAGCTCCTGGAATCAGAGCATATACTGGTCGTGCACTCGCGCGACGGCATGGACGAATTCTCTGTCTGTGCACCAACCGATTTTCTGGAATTAAAAGGCGGCGAAATAAACAGCAGAACCATAACCCCGCTCGAAGTAGGACTCACCACCTATCCATCGGAGTCCCTGGCAGGCGGAGATGCCAGTCACAATCTTCAAATATTAAACGATATTCTTGAGGGTGAGGACACCAGCTATCGCGAGGCCGTTTTGTTTAATGCCGGAGCGCTGATTTATGTTGCGGGCAAAGCTGATTCAATCTGGGATGGTGTTTCAGCAGCCCGAGACGCTATCGACTGGGGGGCGGCTAAACAGAAATTTGAAAGCTGGATAAAGGCAACCAAGCAAATTCAATAATATTTAGAATGAATCATACAGCCGAAAAAATAGAAGTTTCTGATAAGCATCAAAATTTCTGGCAGCGCAGCCGTGGCGGAGTCGTTTCATATCTGGCTACTCTCAGGATGTTTTCCCGCAACGCCAGACTTTATCTGATCGGCTCGTTCTTGATGGGAGTTAATTTTCATGTTTTTCAGCTGCTGTTAAATCTTTATCTCAAAGAATTAGGTTTTGTTGAAAGTCAGATAGGTCTGGTTATTTCTGCCAGAGCTCTTGGTGCAACATTACTGGCTATTCCAGTTGCAATAATTCTCAGCCGGGTTAAGCTCAAGCCACTCTTGTTAACAGGCTGTATAATGATGGCTGCTTTCAGTTATTTTATTACAACCATGGATGAACTCATTTTGCTCATGGGTTTTTCTCTTTTGACCGGAATGTCGTTTGCGTTCTTTCGTGTAGCCAGCGGTCCTTTCTATATGAGGAACTCTACTCCGGCTGAGAGAACCCACCTGTTTTCACTTTCGTTTGGAATGATGCTGCTGGCAGGTATGGTCGGTTCCTTGTTCTCAGGAACACTTGTTATTATGCTGACAGACTTTACTGGCGATATCGTATCGGGTTATCGCTATACGCTGTATCTGGGAATAGTAGCCAGCATCCTGGCTTTGATTCCGTTTTCGATGGTCAAAGCGAATCCTCCCTCGGCTGAGGAAAGCAAAATTTCATTCAATATGAATCAAATCAGAAGCCGAGGCGGTTTTTATTTTAAGATTACCATTGCAAATTTCATAGTCGGGCTTGGCGCCGGACTTATTATTCCATTTTTGAATCTCTATTTTCGTGATCGATTTGATCAGCCTCCTGACAGAATTACGTTCTTTTACTTTTTGGCACATCTGGTAATGCTGGTCGGAATTATGATCGGACCTATAATGGCCAAGAAAATAGGGCTGGTCAGAGCGGTTGTAACCGCACAGCTGTCTTCGATTCCGTTTATGTTAATTCTTTCTTACAGCGAATTTCTACCGCTGGTTCTGCTGGCCTTTGTATTAAGAGCCGGGCTTATGAATATTGGCGTGCCGATAATTACTAACCTTGCCATGGAGCTGTCTGAAAAGTCTGAGCAGGGGCTGGTCAGCGCTCTTTTAATCGTGGCCTGGACCTCGGCCTTGATGATATCGTCAGCGTTAGGGGGAGTGCTCATTGAAAATTTCGGCTATACTACTACTATCAATATTACTATTGTGATTTACTTACTGTCGACCTTGATATTCTACTCACTATTTAAAAATGTAGAAACCAGACAAAATGGAAAACAGCGCTGGACTCTGGTGCGCGAGGCAATCAGTTGACAAATATTCTTCAGGAAATAGCAGCACACAAGAGAAGCGAAGTTGCCCGGCTAAAAACAGAACTTACTTTAAGCGAGATAGAGAACCAGCTTGAGACAGATGACGGTCTCGATTTTGGAGCTGCTCTTTTAAGATCCGATAGAGTAAATATTATTGCTGAGCTAAAAAAAGCATCACCTTCCAGAGGTGTCTTGATAGAAGATTTTGATATTGAAAAGCTGGCCGCCTCTTATAGAGAAGGAGGTGCCGCAGCGCTGTCTGTTCTGGCCGACAAGAAATATTTTCAGGGATCGCCTGAGTATGTTGCGACTGCTAAGTCTGTATCAAGACTTCCTGTACTTTACAAAGAGTTCATGGTAGACGAATTTCAGATTCCTTATGCCAGGCTCAAAAAAGCCGACGCCATACTGCTGATTGTGAGTATTCTAAAAGATGATGAAATTGAGAGCATGATAAAGCTCGCAGGAAAGTATTGTCTTGATGTTATAGTAGAGGTTCATGACAGCGATGAAGCCAAAATTGCTATCGACAGCGGTGCCCAAATAATCGGAGTCAACAACCGCAACCTGAAAGATTTTTCTGTTTCTCTGAAAACCTCCGAAACGTTGAGCAAATTAATTCCTGATAATATCATTAAAATCGCAGAGTCAGGAATATTTGAACCCGCCGATATCAGACACTTAAAAGAATTCGGGTATAACTGCTTTTTAATCGGTGAAGCATTGGTAAAGTCTAATGACCCGGTAAACCTTTTGAAGTCTTTGAAATCAGCATGAAGCATTTTCAAATAAAAGTCTGTGGCATAACCCGTCCTGGAGATGCCCTGTTAGCAGCCAGACTCGGAGCCGATATGTTTGGCTTCATATTCTATAGCAAATCGCCAAGATATATTTCAGCCACTGCTGCGAAAAAAATCATTGAGAAGATTCCATCTACAATCGACCGGGTTGGTGTTTTTGTAGATGCCGATTTAGACACACTGCTTAAGACAGCCGGCCGTCTCAAACTTGACTACGTTCAGCTGCATGGAAAAACTACTAATTCTATGATTAAGAAACTTAAAACGTCAGGACTCAGAGTAATCCAAGCCTTTCATATTGAGAGCAAATCAGACTATAAGAAAGCCGCAGCCAGCATTGCTGATATATTGCAGCTGGATAACTCTGCCACAGACAAGCCGGGCGGGACCGGCCAGAGATTTGACTGGAATATCAGCCCAAAGCCAATAATTCCAAATCTTATGCTGTCGGGTGGTATCTCTGCCGACAATGTCTTAGAGGGTATAAGAATTTTCAGCCCCATTATAGTAGATGTTAACTCGGGAGTCGAAATTTCTCCGGGGAAAAAATCAGAAAAGAAGCTAAAGCAATTCTTTAGTATATGCGATAGAATCAGATATGGCACAAAGAGTTATAAGAGGGCCTAATAGTAAGGGCCGGTTCGGTCCCTATGGCGGACAGTATGTTCCTGAGACAGTTATGCAGGCTCTGTCCGAGCTTGAGATGTCATACCGAAAGCTCAAGAAAGACAAGTCATTTCTGTCCGAACTGCGAGGCTACCTATCGGATTTTGTCGGCCGCCCCAGCCCGCTCTATTTTGCTGAGAGATTTACGGCATATCTCAAAGGTCCTAAAGTTTATTTCAAACGTGAGGACTTAAACCATACCGGCGCCCACAAAATCAATAATACGGTAGGGCAGATTCTCCTGGCCAAACATATGGGTAAGAAACGTATTATTGCCGAAACCGGCGCCGGACAGCACGGTCTGGCTACTGCCACAGTTTGCGCCCGTTTTGGAATGGAGTGCATCATCTATATGGGAGCCGTGGATATGAAGAGGCAGGCACCCAATGTCGAGAAAATGAAACTTTTGGGAGCTAAAGTTGTCACGGTTGAGTCAGGCTCGAAAACCTTAAAAGATGCCACCAGCCAGGCAATGCGCGACTGGGTTACAAATATTCGCTCGACGTTTTATATTATAGGCTCGGTAGTCGGGCCGCATCCGTATCCGATGTTGGTGCGCGATTTTCAGTCAATAATCGGCAAAGAAACCAAACGACAGTGTAAGGAAAAATTTCGCAAACTACCTGATGCTATCATAGCTTGCGTGGGGGGAGGCTCCAATGCTATTGGAATCTTTGACTCTTTCATAAACGAAAAATCGGTAAAACTGATCGGGGTAGAAGCAGCCGGACATGGACTCAATTCCGGTCAGCATGCCGCCACTCTGTCCAAAGGAAAACCGGGGGTTCTCCACGGCTCATACAGTTACCTGGTATATGACAATGACGGCCAGATAATCCTGCCGCATTCTATATCCGCCGGACTTGATTACCCGGGAGTCGGGCCGGAACATTCAGCCTTGAGTGATTCGGGACGGGTGAAATATTTCAGCGCTACCGATAAACAGGCGCTTGCGGCCTTTGAACTAGTTTCTAAACTCGAAGGAATAATTCCAGCTTTGGAGACAGCGCATGCTCTGGCCTATTTAATTGCTCACAAAAAAGAGTTCAAAGCCAGGCAAAACGTAGTAGTCTGCCTGTCCGGACGCGGTGACAAAGATATGCCAATCTTTTTTGAGAAAGAGAAGGCCTGAAAGTTGAACCGCATTCGTACATACTTAAATCAGAACAAAAAGCAAAAGCTTCTGATTCCGTTTATAACGGCAGGTTATCCCGACCGCAGCACAACTTTGAATCTTATCAAAGCGGCTATAGATTCAGGCTGTAATATGATTGAGATTGGCTTTCCGTTTTCTGATCCACTGGCCGACGGAGCGGAAGTTCAGTTTTCTTCGTATCAGGCCCTAAAGAACGGTATGACTCTTGCCAGGACTCTGCGAATTGCGGAGCAAGTCAGAAAAACCAGTGATGTTCCACTTATTTTAATGGGCTACTACAATCCGATTTTATGCTACGGCGAAAACCGATTTATGAAAGATGCAAAGGCAGCAGGTGTCGACGGCCTGATAATCCCGGACCTGCCAGTAGTTGAAGCTTCAGATTACAAACGATATGCGGCAATACATGACATCTCTACAGTCTTCTTAGCTGCCCCGACCACGAACAAAACTCGCCTGAAGCAGATAGAAAAGAGCTGCTCAGATTTTGTCTACGCTGTCACCGTAACCGGCGTAACCGGAGGCGGCAAGGTTTTCGGAAGAGATACCGATAACTACTTGAAAGGTCTGGGAAAAACGCTTAGCAAGAAATTTGTGGCAGGATTTGGGGTTTCGTCGCCGGAAACAGCCAGAAGGTTTTGTAAATACAGTGACGGCATTGTCATCGGTTCAAAACTGATTTCATTGATGCGAAGTGCCAAAAGCAAATCGCAAGGCGTAAAAGATGCCGCCAGATTTTTGAGTTCAGTTCGCAAGGCAATTTAATGGCCAAAAAAGATTTAAAAGATTTCAGAGAAGAAATTAATTCAATAGATATCGAACTGTTGTTTCTTTTTAACAGAAGAGCCAATCTGGTAGTAGACCTGGCCCGTATTAAGAAACAGCAGGGCAAAGAACTGTTCGATCCTGAGCGTGAAAGAGATATATTCGTTTCGCTGACTGAAAAAAATCCCGGACCGTTAACACCAGACGCTGTAGTACGACTATTTGAGCGAATAATAGATGAATCACGTCGGTTGGAACGAACTCAAGTTTACAACAAGAAAGAGAAGTAAAGAGCTGCCATGGTTATCGTAATGGAAAATACCGCCACCAAAGAGCAGATTGAACTGGTCTGTCAGAAACTGATTGATCACGGTTTTGATATCCATCGCTCGACCGGCAGCAACCGCACAGTTCTGGGAGTAGTTGGGGACACTCAGCAAGCCGACACCAGAGACTACGAAGTTATGGACGGCGTTCACGAAGTGCTACGTGTAACCGAGCCATACAAACTTGCCGGTCGAACATTTGGTCCGGAAAACTCCATAGTCAAAGTAAAAGATGTTGAATTCGGCGGCAGCAAAATCGTCCTGATGGCCGGTCCCTGCTCAATTGAATCGCGGGACCAGATTAAAAAAATCGGCGGCCTCTTAAGTCCGCTTTCAACAAGAATTCTCAGAGGCGGAGCCTACAAGCCCCGCTCTTCTCCCTATTCCTTTCAGGGACTGGGAGAAGAGGGCTTGAAATACCTTCGTGAAGCCGGCGACACTCACAATATGGCAGTAGTTTCAGAAGTAATGGACCGGGCAGATATTCTGCCGGCCTTAAAGTACGTCGACATCATACAGGTCGGCGCCCGCAATATGCAAAATTTCGCATTGTTAAAAGAACTTGGCAAAGTAAACAAACCTATTCTTCTCAAGCGTGGTATGTCGGCCACATTGCAGGAGCTTCTTATGGCTGCCGAATATATTCTGTCAGGCGGCAACCATCAAGTGATCCTCTGTGAAAGAGGCATTCGCACGTTCGAAAATTATACCCGTAACACTATGGACATCTCGGCTATTCCAATTTTGAAAACTTTGACCCATCTGCCGGTAGTGGCCGATCCTTCACATGGTACCGGCATTCGAAAACAGGTCGCTCCCATGGCCAGAGCTGCTGTTGCTGCCGGAGCCGACGGACTTTTGATTGAGGCGCACTACGACCCCGAAATTGCCTTCTCAGACGGCGCCCAGACTCTTTATATTGAGCAGTATGAAAAACTGGTTGAGGAGCTAAAAATAGTGGCCTCGGCTGTCGGGCGCTCTATCTAATTCATTTAATCCTGCTCCAGGCTTTCTTCTTAGGCCTTAAAACTTGTAGATTTGGCCAAGGCACAGTTATATTATAGTCTTAAGGAATTTTAGATTCAAATGGCAAAAGATAAGTTCAAAATTAGTTTCTGTGAGGCGACTGCTGCTGCTTTCAAATCCCTGTATGCAGACAAGTATGAAAATGCAGGAGACGTTCAGATTTTCAGCTCAAACTTTATATATGAGAACCTGGAAAAACCAAAAGACCCGTCAATGGGCAGGTTCGCTCTGCCCGTATTTCGGTTCGGGAAACTCTTGGAAGATAAGCCGCCCAGCATCGCCGCCAAAGTAGCGCCTGAGTCAAACAAGTTCTTAAGCAGTTCGCAAAACGGCCCGGCTATTGTCATAATCGAAGCTGCCGGCGGATTCTTAAACGCCAGACCAAATGCAGAACTAGCCGCTAGTTCAACCATTGAAGCAGTACTTGCGGCTGGCAAAGATTATGGCAACAGCACAGTCGGACAGCAACGCAAAATTCTGATAGAATATTCATCGCCGAATATAGCCAAGCCATTCGGAGTAGGGCACCTTCGCTCAACCATGATAGGCAACTCGCTGCGGAAGATTTTCAAAGCGCTCGACTACGATACCATGGGTATCAATTTTCTGGGCGACTGGGGCACACAGTTCGGCAAAATGATAGTCGCTTACCGCAAATGGGGCAGTGAAGATACTTTGAAAAATAATTCAGCTCAGAACCTGCTTGAGCTTTATGTAAAGTTTCATGAAACTGCCAAAGAAGACAGCAGCCTTGATGATGACGCGCGTGAGGCCTTCAAGAAACTTGAGCAGGGCGAAAAGTCCGAAGTAGAGCTGTGGGAGAAGTTCAAGAACATATCGCGGACGGAATTCGACCGCATTTATAAAATGCTGGGAGTAGAATTTGACTGGGTAACCAGTGAGTCATTCTTAAACGACAAGATGGCTGCTGCCATTGAGTCTCTAGAAAAAGCAGGACTTACTTCCATATCCGAAAGCGCCTTGATAGTTGATATCGATGACCCGCAGCTGCCGCCGGTATTGCTGCGCAAAGCCGATGGCGCCACATTGTATGCTACCCGTGATGTGGCAGGCTTGTTCTATCGCTGGCAGGAGTACAAATTTTACCAGTCGCTATATGTAGTCGGCTCGGCCCAGTCTGACTATTTTAAGCAACTGTTTAAACTCATTGAACTAAAGGAAAAGGCCGAGTCGCTGAGTGACAATGACAGAATGAGCGGTAAAGTCAAGCATATAGAATTTGGCTGGGTAAAATTTGGCGATAAAGCTATGTCGACCAGACAGGGAAATATCGTCATCCTTGAGGACGTCATAGACAAAGCTGCTGAGCTTGCTAAAAAGCGAATCAAAGAAAAGAACCCCAAACTCAAAACTATCGAAGAAACATCGCGAATTATAGGCACCGGTGCCGTAATATTTTCGCAGCTGTCGGTACGTCGTCAAAAAGATGTACGTTTTGACTGGGACCAGGTGCTTAACTTCGAGGGAGAAACCGGGCCCTATCTTCAATACACGCATGCCAGACTCTGTTCGCTTTTGAGAAATTATGACGGCAAAGTTACAACTGACATAGACTTTGCTCTTCTGGCAGGCAACGAAGAATCCCGGGTGATTGATTTGCTTGCGGACTTTCCGGATACGGTAGAAGACGCTGCCCGCGACTATGATCCGTTTTATATTGCAGCTATGCTTTTAAAACTTGCCGGTGCCTTTAATAGGTTTTATCAGCGAAAGAATGCACAAGGGAAGATTGACAGAATCTTATCAGACAATAAAGAACTATCGGCCGCGCGGATAGCATTGGTGAAATCAGTTCAGCTGGTAATAAACAAAGGTCTCTACTTGTTAGGGTTAGAGGCACCTCAAGAGATGTAGTATGTCGACTAGACCTGTCAAGAAAATAACGATTTGCGGATTCGGATTAATCGGCGGCTGCATGGCGCTCGATTTTCTAAATGGAGCTCGTAAAGTTCAGATAACCGCCTTTGATAAGCCGGCCGTTCTAAGGCGACTTAAAAAGAACCGCAAGTTCGTAGTCACAACAGAGCAAATTCTACGAAAAGCAGTAGCAGGCTCAGATATTATTATTCTTTCAGCTCCTCATAAAGCAAATGAGACCAACCTGAAGCGTCTCTCAAAAATCAAAACCCTGACAAACACTTTAATAATTGATACCGGCGCCGTAAAACTGCCAATCTTAAAACTTTCTCAAGGACTGAATTTTCGCGATGGCGCCCAATTTTTGCCGAGCCATCCGATGGCCGGCCGGGAAAAAGCAGGATTTGAGAATTCTGCCTTAGGCCTGTTTGAGAGTCATTGCTGGTTTATTGATGAATCGGTCAGACTAAGCCGGGAAAACAAAGCCAGGCTTGACTGGATGGTCAATAAACTGCGAATTAAGCCTACTTTCGTAAAGGCCGGCGTTCATGACCAGCTGATGGCCGAGATTTCGCACCTGCCACAATTGATTTCTACTATTTTGGGGGGACAGGTTGCGACTGAGCTGGTTCCGCTAGCCGGTCCGGGACTTCGCTCAATGCTCCGCCTATCCGGTTCGCCATATTCTGTTTGGTCGGAAATTATAGACCAAAACAGGCCGGAAATAATTAAATCACTTGAAAATTTCAGAAATAACCTTAATAAGGTAATTGGAATGGTTAAGTCAAAAGACTCTCTCGCCAACATATTTAAGGCATCCGCCAGGAGCTATGAATGCTTATAGTAATGGAGGCAAACGCCACCAGCCAGATGGTGGAAAAAGTTTGTACTGAAATAGAAAAAATGGGGCTCAAAGCCCACGCCATGCCGGGCGCTCAGCGCACTGCCATCGGAGTCACCGGTAATACGGCTCAGGTAGATTCCGACCGCATCCTGGCCCAGGTTGGCGTTAAAGAGATAATTCATGTAACCAAGCCTTACAAGCTGGTTAGCAGGGAGTTCTATCCTGAGAACTCTGTGATTGAGATCTCCAGCGATGTCAAAATCGGCGGCGATAAAATAATCATAATGGCAGGTCCCTGCTCGGTCGAAAGCCGTGATCAGTGCCTGCGAATAGCCGAAAGAGTCGCCAAAGCCGGTGCCAAAGTCTTTCGTGCCGGTGCCTACAAACCGAGAACTTCACCTTACTCCTTCCAGGGCCTGAAAGAAGAGGGCCTGAAGATTCTTGCTGAAGTAAGAAAGCAGCACAATCTCCTGATAGTAACCGAAGCCATAGATACTGAAACTCTCGGACTGGTTGCTGAATATACGGATATAATTCAGATTGGTGCCCGCAACATGCAGAACTATTCGCTTTTGAAGAAAGCCGGTCAGCAGCCTAAACCGGTTCTGCTCAAGCGGGGCATGTCGGCCACATTGGAAGAACTTCTGATGGCTGCCGAGTATATCTTAAATGAAGGTAACAGAAAAGTAATTCTGTGTGAAAGAGGAGTGCGGACTTTTGCTGACCATACCCGCAACACCCTTGACCTTTCGGCCATTCCGTTTGTTAAGAGAATGAGTCACCTGCCGATTATCTCCGATCCCAGCCACGGCACAGGCAGACGCGACAAAGTTTTACCGCTTTCCAGGGCCTCATTGGCAGTAGGTGCCGATGGCCTTTTGATAGAGGTGCACCATGACCCGGCCAATGCCTTATCTGATGGTCAGCAGTCCATAACGCCCGACACCTTTGACAAACTTACCAAAGAGATGCAGGCCATTGCCGCTGTCATGGGACGTAGCTGCTGATGAAGCGCCAGCTAAAACGTTCCAAAAAAGTGAAAGGAACTATCACCGTACCGGGTGATAAGTCTATCGCCCAGAGAGCGGCTCTGTTTTCAATTTTATCGAGCGGCCCTATCACTGTTACAAATTTCCCCGATGGAGCAGATTGTCGAAATGCTCTCAAGGCAGCAGAACAACTCGGCGTCAAAGTAGAACAGACTGACGACAGACTAAAACTCAGTCCACCCGAAAACAACACTCTGCCCGGGCAAGCGACAGTCGACTGCGGCAACTCCGGCACAACCGCCAGACTTTTATCAGGTATTGCGGCGGGATCAAATATCGAGCTGACTCTTATCGGTGATGAATCACTCAGCCTGAGACCAATGAAAAGAGTTATTGAACCTCTGACAGAAATGGGAGCAGAGTTTTTTTGTGAAAATGGAAGTTTACCCTTAAAAATCAGAGGCAAGAAACTGCTGCCCTTTGAATACAAACTTCCGGTGGCCTCAGCGCAGGTGAAGTCGGCGCTGCTTCTGGCCGGCCTGGCTTCGCACTGCTCGGTTGTCATACGCGAAGACAGTTTCACCCGCGACCATACCGAAAGAATGCTGGCTGAAATTGGAGAAGGCATAGAAACCAGAAAAATTAAAGCGGTTCCTGTGGAAAACCCGGATGACCCGCGGAAGAAAAAAATGGTAATGCCTGAATCATTCAAATATGAAGCCAAACTTTCCCCCCGGGCATCAATCAATGGCGGCGAAATAAATATTCCGGGAGACATTTCAACAGCCTCGTTTTTTATGACGGCAGCTGCTATAACACAGGGATCTGTAACTATTGAGAACGTTGGCCTTAACCCTACCCGGACAGCCTTTTTAGACCACCTGAAATTGATTGGCTGCGAAGTTAATATTTCTGACAAAGAAACCATATCGGGCGAGCCAAGAGGAACTGTTACTCTGTCCGGTTCAAAGCTAAAACCCAGAAAAATATCCGGTGATACGACTGTCGGATTAATAGATGAAATCCCGCTTGTAGCGATTTTGGCTGCTTTTACCGAGGGAACAACGGTAATTCGCGATGCCGCTGAGTTAAAAGTTAAAGAATCTAACAGGCTGGAAGCTATCCACCACAACCTGAATTTCATCGGAGCAAAGTGCGGGCTGCTCGATGACGGACTGGCAATCGAGGGCGGCCGTGAATTATCCGGGGCCGATTTTGTCGGTTTCGGAGACCATCGCATCGTCATGGCATTTTCAATAGCGGCTTTGTCGCTGGCTGGTCCTTCGACAATCGATGATGATTCCCCGGCAGCTGTTTCCTGCCCCGACTTTTATGACATTCTGGAGTCGATTATCAAATGAGCGAGTTTTATAAATTTGGCCTGATTGGTCAAAATGTAGCTTACTCAAAATCTGCCGACATTTTCAAAGCGATTTTTGAATTGAAAGGTTTGGACGGTTCTTTTGAGAATTTCGATCTGGACTCAGAAAATGAATTTGATAAAAAATTCAAGTCTTTGATGACAAAAAAAATTTGCGGGCTGTCCGTTACCATACCTCATAAGAAGCGCGTGATTCCGCTCTTAAATGACATTTCAGCTGTTGCCGAAGCTCTCGAAGCTGTAAACTCAATTTCAGTAGAAAACGGCCTGCTTCATGGTCATAATACCGACGTATTTGGCTTTTCACTCCCCCTGAGAACGTTTACAGAAAAGCTCAAACATGGCCGGGCTATGATACTTGGCTGTGGCGGAAGCGCCCGGGCAGTTGTTTATAGTCTCTACATAGATTATGAAATTTCTGAGTTCAATGTTATCGGCCGGTCAATTGATAAGCTGCAACAATTTAAAACATCTATGAAAGAGATTCTCAGAAACTCTAATATCGAAACTTCTTCTATTACTGATTGTGCTGATGCACTATCTAAAGATTTTAGCATTGTTGTCAATTGTACGCCCTTGGGCGGCTGGAACCATCGGGACAATTTGCCTTTCCCGGAAAACTTTAATTGGGACAATATCCGCATTTATTATGACCTAAACTATAATCAGGGCAATCTTGCAATCAGCCAGGCACTGGATAAAAATGTCATAGCGTTCGATGGTTCTCAAATGTTAGTAGGTCAGGCGGTACGTTCGTTTGACATCTGGACAGGACAAACTGTAGAAATTGATGCAGTTTACAGCAAAGTTTTTGGCAGAGCCAAACAGTCTGTCTAAAAAAGCAGCGTTTCTTATGAAACTCAAATCCAACATATTCTTGATCGGTTTTTCGGGCAGCGGCAAATCTACAGTCGGTAAATTACTTGCTAAGAAACTTAACTGCAGTTTTGTTGATATTGATAAACATATCGAAAGCAAGTCTCGCAAAACAATCCTGAATATCTTTAAGACCGATGGAGAGAAAGCGTTCCGCAAACTGGAGTCTGCTGCCATTAAAAACCTCTTTGCCGAAACTGCGAAAGCGAAACCAAAAGTAATAGCTTTGGGAGGAGGAGCTTTTGAAAACAGAGCCACACGCCAGCTTATTTCAGAAAACGGAATTTCGGTCTGGCTTAGATGCTCAATTTCAGAATTATATGAGAGACTAAGAAAACATAGCGACCGACCGAAATTAACAGATAAGAAAAACACTTTGTCGGCCAGAAGACCAAAAGAAACAATCCAGAAACTATTGCTCGAAAGAAAAGACAATTACGCCAGAGCGGATTTGCGAGTCACAAGCTCTGGCAAAACAGCAAACCGTGTTGCGCTCGAAATTATTTCAAAATTGAGAAAGATCAATGCCTCAGATTAATATAATGCTAAAAGCCGGTTCCTATCCGGTGGTCATAGGCAACAGAATAGACAACAAATTCTTGAGCCTGCTTAAGACTAATGCCCAAAATTGTCGGCTCTTTGTTTTCTTTGATGCCCGCTTCTATGCTCTTCACGGAAAAAAGATTGAATCGTTATTAGAAAGTAAAAAGCAGATCCTCGAATCATTTGTAATTCCGTCTGGCGAGAAATCAAAATCAGCTTCAGCACTAGAAAGGATTTATGACTTTCTCTTAGATAGCAAGATTAGCCGTGATGATTTTATACTGGCCTGTGGTGGCGGAGTCACAACTGATCTGGTCGGCTATGCCGCGGCCACGACTCTGCGTGGTATTCGATGGGGGGCGGTTAGCACAACTTTATTGGGGATGGTTGATGCAGCAATAGGCGGCAAGACAGGCATAAATCATGAATCGGGTAAGAATCTTATCGGAGCTTTCTGGCAGCCATCTTTTGTCATTTGCAATACTGCACACCTGCAGACTCTCCCCGAAAGAGAAATGATCGCAGGACTTGGCGAAGTCATCAAATACGGCGGGCTTATCGGCAATGATTTGATTAATGAGATTGAGAAATTTTTGAAAAAAGGAGACCTCTATGATACCAGGGCTTTGGAAAAACTGATTAATTTAAGCGTCAGATACAAAGGCTCAATTGTAGCTCAAGATGAGCGTGAAAAAAACATCAGGATGTTCTTAAATCTGGGTCACACTTTCGGGCATGCCATAGAAAAAACTCTGGGCTACGGTAAGCTATTGCATGGTGAGGCGATTATTATCGGGCTTCTGGCTGCAGTTATTTTGAGCCGGAAAGTTAACAGGACTTCCGCAAAAGCACTTTATAGATACGAAAGTCTGCTGAAGAAATGCCTGAGGTTCTTACCATATTTCCCTCTTAAACCGGCAGAATTACTCAAAAATATGCAGATTGACAAGAAACGTTTCGGACAAGAGCTAAGATTCGTCTTGCTTAAGCGCCCCGGAAAGCCCTTTATTGCCTCCGGCTTAAAGCCGAAACTAATAATAGATTCGGTCAAAGAGTGCCTGGCTCTCTATAAAGCCGAGGGAAGATAAAATGTCAGTTATTTTAGTCATAAATGGCCCAAATTTGAATCTACTGGGGACACGCCAGACAGATATATATGGAGATAAAGGCTTAAAAGAGCTGAATGAGGAACTTTCCAAGCTGGCCGGGCAGCTCGAAGTTTCACTCAAATTTTTTCAGTCAAATTCCGAGGGTGATATAATAGATTATCTGCATAAAGAAGGACCTGCGGCAGACGGCATTATTATCAATCCAGCAGCATTTACACATTATAGTTATGCAATCCGTGATGCAATTTCTGCTATTGAGACTGAAACCGTCGAAGTTCATATTTCCAATATTTTTTCAAGAGAAGAATTCAGGCACAAATCAGTTATCAGTCCTGTCTGCTCCGGGCAGATCTGCGGCTTTGGATTCTATGGTTACGCCATGGCCCTGTCATATTTTGCTGATATCTTCAAGGGAAAGTAGCGTGAAGTTTCTGTCAGTAAACTTTAAAGCCCTTATAATTGCTCTTCTGGTAATCTGTACTGTCAGCAGAGCTGACTCTCCTGTCTCAGACATAACGGGACAGCTGGATTCAATAGAAAAAAAACTTGAGTGGATACACCACCGTCTGAATCTGGAGCAATGGGAGTACCATGTCAACGGAGTCTCTGATTCTCTCGATTTCTACCAGGACCTTTACCGCTATTTTTTAGCTAACTCTAATTTATTTAAAAATATTCCATTTAGGTTGGCACAGGTCAAAGACCAGGAACGGAAGCACCGGCTGCAGCTGTTGTTAGCCAGGCTGCTCCCGGACCGCGTCCGTTTTAAGCCGGAAATATTAAATCTAAGCGACTCATTGAATAGACTGTTTACTGATTTTAGTGCTGACTTGCAGGAACAAATGCTGCCATTGGCAAAACTAAACAAGATCTATCGCACCAGCCGCAACCGTTCTGAAAGAGAAAATGCTTTCCGGGCTGCCAACACGGTAGGAGACAGCGTTTCATACGGCATGTCAATAATTTTTCAGCTTCGCAATGAGGAAGCAGTCAAGTTCGGCTATCAGAATTATTTCGACATGATTGCATCCCAGACACCGCTGGGCAAAGAATCTGTTCTGCAGCTTATTTACAAACTTGATTCAATTACACAGGAACATTTTACAACAATCTCTGGTAACGCCCTAAAGACTGTCGGCGTTAATGAACTTGAACTATGGGATTTGGATTACACTCATTTCCAGATAAACCAAAGAGCAGAAAATTTCTTTAATTTCGATCAAGAGCTGAGAGTACTCGATAGCGTTTTGGAGAGAATGGGATTTGAAGTCGAGCAGCTGCCTATTTATTACACTCAGAATTCCAGCGCTAATACTCTGCTCACAAACAACGTATTTGAAATAAAGGCACCCTTTGATGTC
>JADFPZ010000019.1 GCA_022562075.1 Candidatus Zixiibacteriota bacterium
TCTCGAAGCGGGCGGGAATGTTACCCCGGCCGACTACACCATGACCCTCTACCCGTGGGACCTCCGGTATCGGGGGCGTCGTGACCGTGCGAGGCAGTCCAGGGAGCGCCCCATCCAGAGCACCTGTTACGCCTGCACGGCCTGGAGCGAGCAGTTCTTCGTCCGAGATGACGAGAACCCCTACACCACCGGGCACGGCACCGATTTCTCATGGATCAGGGGCCGCCAGGTGGGGGGGCGCTCGCTCGTGTGGGCGCGGCACGTCTATCGTTGGAGTGATCTCGACTTCGAGGCCAACGCAAAGGACGGGCACGGCGTGGATTGGCCCATCCGTTACGCCGACATCGAGCCCTGGTACGACCACGTGGAGCGTTTCATCGGTGTGAGCGGTCGCGCCGAGGGGCTGGCCCAGCTTCCCGACGCACAATTCTTGCCACCCATGCCGCTGAATTGTACGGAGCAGGTGGCACGGGACCGCCTGACCGACGCGTACGGCGGAGACCGCCTGATCACGATCGGGCGGTGCGCCGTGCTCACCCAGGCCCACAACGGGCGTGCGGCATGCCACTACTGTGGCACGTGTGAGCGAGGTTGTACGACGCATTCCTACTTCAGCTCACTGGCGGCCACGTTACCTGCGGCGCTGGACACTGGACGACTCACGTTGCGGCCCATGAGCGTCGTGCACTCCGTCATCTACGATCCCCGTTCCGGCAAGGCCTCGGGCGTGCGGGTGATCGACGCCGAGACGTACGAGACCATCGAGTACACCGCTCGCATCGTGTTCCTGTGCGCGTCCGCTCTGGAGTCCACTCGTATTCTTCTCAACTCCAAGACCGAGCGCTGGCCCGAGGGACTCGCCAATTCGTCGGGACAACTCGGGAAGAACCTCATGGACCACACCATGGGGGGAGGAGCGCGCGGAATGATGCCGGGGAACGAGAATCTCGGCGAGTACGGTCGCCGGCCGCACGGCATCTATCTGCCGCGCTTCGCCAATCTTACGGACGCGGATCAACATCCCGACTTCCTGCGCGGGTATGCCTACCAAGGCGGCGCGTCACGCTCCGGGTGGTCGAGAGGCTACTCGATGGAGGGATTCGGCGCGGACTTCAAGCACGCCCTCAGGACCCCCGGACCGTGGGTGATGAACCTCTACGGCTTCGGGGAGTGCCTGCCCCGGGAGTCGAACTACGTGGACCTCGACCCCGAGAGGGTGGACGCCTGGGGGATCCCGTCGCTCCGGATCCACTGCCAGTGGAGCGACAACGAGCGCAGGGTGCTCAGGGAGATGGCCACTCGGGCCGCGGAGATGCTGGACGCCGTCGGGGCGCGAGACGTGGAGGAGTTTGTTGAGGACAACCCACCCGGGCTCACCATCCACGAGATGGGCACGGCGCGCATGGGCAGGGATCCGGAGACGTCCGTGCTGAACGGGTGGAACCAGAGTTGGGACGTCCCCAACCTCTTCCTGACCGACGGGGCCTGCATGACGTCGAGCGCCAACCAGAACCCGAGCATTACCTACATGGCGCTCACCGCACGGGCCGTCGACCATGCCGTCGACCTGATGAACCGCGGAGAGCTGTGATGGTGACGCGCCGTGAGGCGCTGCGAAGACTGGGGCTCATGGCCGCGGGCACGGTGGGCATCGGTGAGCTGGCGTGCGCGCAGACGGACGTCGTGACTGGACCTCTGGGCCCGCTCGGCGTGCAGCTCTACACCCTCCGGCGAGAGATGGCGCAGAGCGTGGACGCGACGCTGGCCAGGGTCGCCGAGATCGGCTACAGCGAAGTGGAGTTCGCTGGATACTTCGGCCGTAGCCCGGCGGAGATCAGGAGCGGTCTAGCCGCGGCCGGCCTGAGCTCGCCCGCGGCTCACGTGGACATCAACGCGGTGATCGCCGACTGGCCGCACACGCTGGATATCGCCAACACCATTGGACATCGGTACCTGGTCGTGCCTTCCGTCCCGCCCGAGATGCGTGTCAGCCTCGATCACTGGCGTGCCGTCGCCGACATCTTCAACCGTGCAGGCGACGAGGCGCGGCGGGCCGGGATCCGTATCAAGAAATCAAAGGAGACGAAACACCGTTTTGTCCACACACTCAACGGGTCCGGGCTTGCACTGCCCCGGGTGATCGCCGCGATTCTCGAGATGCATCAGACGCCTACGGGCCGCGTGCGAATCCCCGAGAAGTTGCGGGCGTACATGGGTGGACAGGACTACCTCGGCTGACCATGAGCCTGTATTCCGACTACAGAGGAAACATTCGATTCTGGCTCAAGGGCTACCTTTTCCTGGGCGTGGCCGTGATGATTCTCGCCATGCTCTTCTATTCGAATCATCTCATTGGACAGATGCGGGAACACTCGGAGACAACGGGCCGGCTCTTCTCGCGCTACATCGCCGACGTGCTGTTCGAAGTCAGCGACGACGGCAGCCTCGCCGATCTGCGCCAGGTCATTAGCGAAAGCAATCTCCCGATCATCATCACCGTTCTCGATGGGCGACCCATTATCTGGAACCGTGTTCCTGTGGACGAGCGCACCGAGGAAGACTTTGAGATGCTCATCACCATGGACATCGAAAACCCACCCACACCGAAACTTCGAAGACTCATCGAGCTTTATCGCGAGTTCGACCGGATCAATCCGCCCATTCCCATCCGTGTGCGTGGGGCGAGTTCAGCGGGCGGGTATGTGCACTTCGGCGAGTCGCCGCTGCAACGCGAGTTGCGTCTGATGCCGTTCGTATTGCTCGCCGTGTTCCTTGTCTTTATGGGTGCGGCCATACAGGGGCTGCGCTATCTCAAGTTGAGCGAGCAGCGCTCGATCTGGGTGGGTCTGGCCAAAGAGACGGCGCATCAGCTGGGGACACCGATTTCATCGCTATTGGGCTGGTTGGAAATGATTAAGTCGGAGAAGAACTCTGATAATGCCAATGTTAGAAGTGAAGAAGCTGACGAAGCTCTTAATAATATGATGGTCGATATCAAGCGGCTCGAACGCATTGCCAACCGTTTTGGTCTGATAGGCTCAAAACCGGAACTTGTGCCGCAAGATTTTAACCAATTTATTCAGCAGACAATTGACTATTATAAAAAGCGGCTGCCCCTGGAGGGGCAGGGCAGAACACTTGAATTTAAAGCCGGAGAAATTCCGCCGGTTGCGATAAGTCCGGAACTGCTGAGCTGGGCCTTTGAGAATCTAATTAAGAACGCTCTTCAGTCGGTTGACTCAAAGTCGGGAAGAGTAGAAGTAAGATCATTTTTATCTGCCGACGGACGAGGGGCGGTGGTAGAAGTATCTGATAATGGTCCGGGGATTCCATCCGGGGCAGCCCGGAAAATTTTCAGACCCGGATTTACTACCAAAAAACGCGGCTGGGGACTGGGCTTGTCGCTGGTAAAAAGAATTGTAGAAGAATCGCACGGCGGAAAAGTATTTTTGAAACGTTCCAAACCGGGTGAAACTGTTTTTGAACTAAACTTACCATTAGGATAGATAGAGCAAACTTATTAGTTATGGCACAGAAAAAAGATATAAGACGCATACTCTGGGTTGACGACGAAATAGATTCTTTTAAGCCCCACATTCTCTTTTTGGAAAAGAGGGGTTATGAAGTCAAAGGGTCTATGTCGGGCGACGAAGCGATAGAGTTAGTAGGCAAAGAGAATTTCGACCTGGTCTTATTAGATGAAATGATGCCGGGCAAAGACGGACTGACTACTCTTGAAGAGATAAAAGAGCTGAACCCGCACCTTCCGGTGGTAATGGTCACCAAGTCCGAAGAAGAGTCCCTGATGGACGACGCTATCGGACAAAAGATTGATGACTATCTGGTCAAACCTATAAACCCTTCGCAGATTCTAATTGTCATTAAGAGACTGCTGGACTCCCGCAAGATAATAAGTGGCAGTTCAATGAAACGCTATATAACAGAAATAAATAAATTTAATGACAAGCTTGATGGCAAAATAGAGCCCGAAGACTGGTACGAAGCAGCCCGGATTTTATCATCCTGGGACTTAGAACTGGACGTAAATGCCGATGTTGGTCTGGCGCAGACACTTGAAGGCACCCGTAAAGAATGGAACATCGAATTTACCAAGTATATTGAAAAAAACTATGTGGGCTGGCTCAGGTCCGATAAGCGACCGCTGCTGTCGCCTGATATTACGTCGCGTTATGTGGTGCCGGAATTAAAAAAGAAAAACAAAGTTCTGTTTATAGTCGTTGACTGCATGCGCCTTGACCAGTGGATGTTAATAGAGCCGCTTTTAGCCGAGTATTATAACATTAACAGAGAATATTACTACTCCATTCTGCCGACGGCTACACCGTTTTCCCGCAACGCCTTGTTTGCCGGGATGTTTCCGGACGAGATTCATAGAGTCTACCCGGAAACTTATGCAGTTACTGACGAAGGCTCTTTAAATCGTTTTGAAAACCGCTTCTTTGCCGATAATTTGTCGCGTCAGGGAGTTCGACCGGCCGGTTCAAAATATGTCAAGATTTTCAATAACACCGAAGGGGAAGAAATTGCCAAGCGCATCTCGGATTACTATGAAAATCAATTGGTCACATTTGTATTTAACTTTCTGGATATCTTAGCACATGGCCGTTCCAGTAATGTTATCTTAAAAGAAATAGCCGGCACCGAGTCAGCCTTTCGTTCACTCATGAAAAGCTGGTTTGTTCATTCGCCGCTTTTTACAATTCTAAAATCGTTTGCAAAAAAAGATTTTACAATTGTAATAACCTCGGACCACGGCTCGGTTTTCTGCAATCGCGGCACGATAGCCCACGGTAAACGGGCCACCTCGACCAACCTTCGTTACAAGTACGGTGATAACCTTAACTCTGACCCCAAAGATTCTGTCCTGATAAAGAAACCGGAACAGTGGCGGCTGCCTTCAATGACATTGGCAACAACCTATATTATAGCCAAAGAAGATTTTTATTTCGTCTATCCCAATAACTATAATGAGATGGTCAGGCATTTTCAGAAGTCATTTCAGCACGGCGGCATTTCTTTGGAAGAAATGGTAGTACCGCTGGCAGTATTGACCCCGAGATAAAAGTTTGCCCAGAGTACTTAACATAGTATCTCACTCCGAAACAGAAACATTTGCCCTTGGAGAAAAGATGGCTGCAATGTTTCCCGATGGCAGTCTGGTTGTGCTCAGCGGCGAACTGGGAGCAGGCAAAACCGTTTTCGTAAAAGGTCTGGCCAAAGGCATGGGCCTAGAAAAAGATACCGCGACCTCGCCGACTTTTAATATGGTGCACGAATACCGCGGCGAGAGAGAACTTTATCATTTTGATTTGTACCGCCTGACGGACAGATCTGAACTGGTCGAGATTGGCTGGGACGACTATCTGGAGCGGGGGGGAGTAGCGGTCGTAGAATGGGGAGAAAAAGCCGGGGCGCTGCTTCCTCAAAAATATTACTTAGTAGAGATTAAAAGTTTGAATGACTAACGACAATGACAATGAACGGGAAATTAACGTGAGTTTGATAGAGAAGTGACAGATTTCAGAGACGAAAATATCCTGGCGATAGACTGTTCGGGTAAAGAACTGAATCTGGGTTTGAGATTAGGTCATGATAGAATCGTTAAGCTCTCTATCGAGGCCGGCCGCTCACACGGTCAGCTAATCATAGAAAAGATATCGGAGCTGCTAAACTCGGCAGAGATAAAAGTCAAGCAGCTAAGGGCACTGGTAGTATCGACCGGGCCGGGCTCTTTTACAGGCTTAAGGATTGCTCTGGCAGCAGCTAAAGGAATGGCAACAGCTCTTAACATCCCGGCTGTCGGCGTGTCTCTTTTTGAGATAGCTGCCTTTAAGCTAAGTAAGACAGAGCAAGCTGCTATTGTCATCGTTCCTTTCAAGCGTGACTCTGTTTTTACAGGGGAAGTAAAGTCTGGAAATTTTGACAATAGCAGTATCAGAGTTGTGCCCATAAAGGAGCTCAAAAATTATTTATCAGGATTGGAAGTTGTATCGTGCGGCTTCGACAAAGGGAAAATTTCAATCGAAGTCGAAACAATTCTGACCGCTGGCTCGGTTTCCTTTGATGCTGCAGATTTGTTACAGATAGGAATTGAGAAACTTAAAAGGGGCGAAGTTTCAGACCTTGCTGATTTGGAACCGCTCTATGTTCAAAAATCACAGGCAGAATTAAATTTTGAGCAGGCTCAAAGAGATAGAAATTAAATACGAAATTAGAGAGCTGAAATCTTCGGATATTAGCGATATTCTGGCCATAGAAAGCGATAGTTTTCCTGACCCCTGGCCCAAATCAGCTTTTGAAGAGATAATCCGGCAGCCCGGACACGGCGGCTTAGTAGTAGTATCTGATTTGAAATTAGTAGCTTATGCCTGTTATTTGATTATTGAACATGAGTCGCATTTGACTAATCTGGCCGTAGTCCATTCCTTTAGACGAAAATCTATTGCCAGCGGGCTGCTTGAGCGTATTTTAGATATCGTTAGAAAGAAAGGATGCGAGCATATTTTACTTGAAGTCAGACCGCAAAATAAAAGCGCCATCGCATTTTATGAAAATGCCGGATTCGAGTTGCTTTACAGCCGCCCTAATTATTATCGTAATCCGGTAGAAGATGCACAGGTCATGGTCTATTACTTTAATGAATAAACTGGCAGTTTCTGATTATGGAATGGTTTAGAAAAGCAAAACCGGGAATAGATTCGCAGGAAAAGAAAAATATTCCTGAAGGTCTCTGGACCAAGTGTAATTCCTGTGGAGAAATTATCTACACAAAAAAGATTGAGGAACTGCTCTGGGTCTGCCCGAAATGTGATTATCACTTCAAATATTCCAGTGCCAAATATATCGATTTGCTATTAGATGACGGTAAGCTCGAAGAATATGACAAAAGTCTGACAAGCAAAGACCCTCTTAAGTTCCGTGATTCCAAAAAATATACGGACAGACTAAAGCAGGCCCAGCAGAAATCCGGAGCTGTTGACGCTGTTATTGCCGGCCTTGGTAAGATTGAAGGCGGTGAGGTTTCTTTTGCAATCATGAATTTTTCATTTATCGGCGGCTCTATGGGTTCTGTGGTAGGTGAAAAAATATCGCGGGCGATAGAAAGGTCAATAGACAGAAACATTCCGCTTATAATTCTTTCTTCTTCCGGCGGCGCCAGAATGCAGGAAGGAATTTTATCGCTGATGCAAATGGCCAAGACTTCATCACTTTTGGCAATCGCAAACAAGAAGAAAATCCCGTACATTTCTATTCTAACCAACCCGACTACTGCCGGTGTGATGGCTTCTTACGCTTCTTTGGCAGATGTAATAATTGCCGAGCCGAAAGCTCTGCTTGGTTTTGCCGGACCGCGCGTTATCCAGCAGACAATAGGACAGGAATTACCTGAAGGGTTTCAGTCGTCGGAATTCTTTATGAAAAAAGGCTTCATTGACATGATAGTATCACGGAAAAACCTCAGAGAAACGGTAGCCGGACTGCTGGGGCATATGAGAAACAAAAATTGAGCAAAATCTCTTACGAATCTGCCGAACGGTTCTTGTTATCGCGGGAATTTTTCGGCATGAAGCTGGGGCTGGAAAATATAACAGAGTTTCTCCAATCAATCAAAAACCCGCAAAACGAATATCTGACCATTCATATTTCCGGCACTAACGGCAAAGGTTCTACCGCGGCTATGCTGGCCGCAGTCTTGCAGGCACAGGGATACAAGACCGGCTTGTTTACTTCGCCGCACTTAGTGGATTTCAAAGAACGTATCAAAGTAAACGGCAAAAAGATACTCAGGAAATCATTGGTGTCATTTGTAGGGCGACACAAAATGGAACTTGTCAAACGTAAACTTTCTTTTTTTGAAACAGTTACCGCTTTGGCTCTGGAATATTTCAAGAAGTGTAAAGTCGAGATTGCTGTTATAGAGACCGGTCTGGGCGGACGGCTTGACGCTACCAATGTCTTGAATCCGGCACTCACCATAACCACCGAAATTGCTCTTGACCATATTGATATTCTGGGCAAGACAATTCGAAAAATAAGCAGGGAAAAAGCCGGTATTATAAAGCCGGGACGACCTCACCTGATAGGGGAGCTTCATAAAGAAGCTGTAGAGGTAATGATCAACAAGTGTGCATTGTTAAATGCTCCAATCTATAAACTGCAAAGAAAAGATTATTGCCTCAGCAAAGACAGCAGGAGTCTCAGTTTTAATGACGGCAAACTTCAGATTTCAAATATCTCACCGTCGTTGGAAGGTGTGCATCAGTCGAGAAATGCAGCTCTGGTTATAAAGGCGGTCTCGGTTTTGAGACAAAATAAAATCTATCTGACTAAGAAAGCTATAAGAGAAGGGCTGGCAAGCACGGTCTGGCCGGCCAGATTTCAGGTTATGACTCATAAGAATAGACTTACGGTAATTCTTGATGTAGCCCATAACTCAAGCGGCGTCAGAGCTTTTGTAGATTCATTCAAATTGCGTTTTCCCGCTAAGAAAACAAGAGTAATTGCCGGATTTGTAAAAGAGAAAAACCATGAAGAAATATTAAAAGCGCTTTTTGAAATAAGCTCCGAGTTTGCATTTGTCCCTTTGAAATCGAAAAGATCAGCAGATATCGATAAACTCATAGCGGAGACCGATTTTAAAGATATCCCTATCAGTAAATTCGGGTCTGTGGGACCAGCCTTCAGAAATCTAAGAAAAGACGCTGCCCCTGACGATATTATAACAATAATAGGCTCTCATTATCTGATTGGAGAGTTCGTCAAACTGTTTGGGGAAAAATGGATAAAAGCGCAGAACAAAAGCCAGAATCAACAGAGCTCGGTTCAAGACCGGAGGAAGAATCCGGCCAGCTTTCCCATTCCTCCCCAGCCGCCAACGATATAGATTCCCTGATAGAAACTAATCAGCATCTAAAGCGCCAGATTTTTGACTTTTACACTATACTTGAGCTAAGCCGGAATTTTAACGCCGTCTTAGACTTAACTTCACTTCTGCAAGTATTCCTGCGAACTCTCTGCTCTCAAGTCAGCTCCTCCAAGGCCTGCGTATTTCTTAAAAAAGAGGCGTCACAAAAAAGCTTTGTACTCGCTGGTTCAAGCATGAAACAAAATTTCGAATCTTCGAGTCCTGCCATCAAGGAAGGTTCGCATTTAGCTGTTTTTGTCAAAGATGCCAACCGGGCTATGCCGGTGGAAGTCTTAGTCAAACTCGACCAGGACAAAGAAGAACAGAATGTTCTTGAGCAGTTTAGAGAGGGTCTGGTTCTGCCGCTAATGAATAGGGGCCTGCTTAACGGCTTGCTCTTTGTCGGCAGGAAATTGGAAGCAGAGCAGTATACTTTTACAACAGATGACGAAGAATTCTTATCTATTTTATCCAGCCAGATTGCAGTAGCTGTAGAAAACGCGCGTCTGTACGAAGCCGAGAAAAGAGCGCTGGTGGAACTTCAGACAGCCCAGGAACAGCTGGTTCATTCGGAACGGCTGGCTGTTTTGGGGGAGATGTCAGCCAAAATAGCGCACGAAATAAACAATCCGCTGGGAATAATTAAAAATTATCTGCTGATGATTGAAAGGGCTAAGACTAAACCAAAAGAGGCCTCGAAGTATCTAAAAATCGTCGGGCAGGAAATAGACCGGGTAGCCTCGATTGTAAAAGAGCTTATCAACTTTCACCGTCCGCAAAATGTTGAGTTTAAAATTATAAATGTCCTGCCGGTCTTAGACGGAGTAATCGAGTTTCTGGCGCCGCAGCTGAAATCCAAAAATGTTGAAATTATAAAAAAGTATTCTCCGGATTGTCCCAACGTTGAAGCATCGGCTGACAATCTAAAGCAGGTATTTATAAATATTATAATAAACTCTATGGACGCTATGTCCGACGGGGGGAAGATTGAAATTGCCGCAAACAATTTTCATGATAATCTGCAGATTCTGATTTGTGACAGCGGTTGCGGAGTTCCTGAGGAAGTTCTGCCATCCATATTCGAACCATTTTTCACTACCAAAGACGAAAGTCACGGAACCGGTTTGGGACTGGCTGTCTGTGCCGATATCATCAAGAAACATAAGGGAACGATAAGTTTCAGAAACAGAGATAAAGGCGCCTGTATAGAAATAACTATCCCGGCAGCCCAGGCCTGAGAGTTATGCCAAAAAAAGTTGAAAAAATAATAATAATCGACGATGAAAAACGGATGTGTGACTCGCTTTCGGCGCTTTTATCCCAGAGCTCCTACGAAGTAAGTACGTTTCAGGACCCGCTTGAGGCGATGAAACAGATAGAATCAGGAGATGTAGACCTGGTAGTTGCAGATATAAAAATGCCCCGGATGACGGGACTTGAAATACTCGAAAAAGTACGCGAAAAAGACGAGCTCTTACCGGTAATTTTGATGACAGCTTATGCTACATTGAGCTCGGCTGTAGAAGCAATCTCAAAGGGCGCTTATGATTATCTATTGAAGCCGATAGAATTTACTCAGTTTGAACTTGCCATAAAGCGTGCTCTGGACAAAAGAAATTCCGACAGGTTCCGTCTTAGAATAGTTGACGATCTAAAAGAATCAAACGACAAGCTCAAGCGTCATGTCAATGAACTTAACGCTCTTTACGAAGCTGGCACTTCAATAGGTTCTGCAGCCAACTCAACAGAGCTCTTAAAAAAGATTGTCGAAATCGCAGCAAAAGTAACCGAAGCCAAAGTCGGCTCGGTCATGCTCTTAGATGATGCCGGCGAATATCTGACAATTGAAGCCGCCATTGGTCTGACAGACGAGATAATCGCCACAACCAAGCTTCCCTTAGGCAGTTCCATTGCCGGTTTGGTTGCCCAGCAGGGCGTACCGATGATTATTGATGATGTAGAAAATGACGAAAAATTCCGGCGAATGAACAAAGAGCGCTATGGAGCTGCCTCGCTTTTGTGCGTGCCTCTTAGAATTCAGAATAAAGTTCTGGGCGTTATCAACATGGCCAACAAGAAAGATGGCGGCATATTTTCGGCCGATGATTTGAGGCTGCTGACTACCTTTGCAGGTCAGGTAGCAGTTACGGTCGATGATGCCAAGCAGTTTGAAGAGAACCGCCGAAGACTGGCCGAGTTTCGGATACTGCATGAACTTAATTCGGAACTGCCCAGAGTCAAAACAATGAACCAGTTCCGCCGCCTATTAATAGAAAAGCTGAATCGGGTAGTAAAAATTGATTGCTCGATATGGTTTAATTATGAAGCTGAAACAGGCCATCTGGTGCCTGCTGCTGCCAGCGGAATTAAAGATATCCCGGTGACCGAGAGTGGCGGCATCGATTTAGACAAAGTCAACCCGGAATCATTAAAACTAAGTGTGCCGGAACTGGAAGGCTTGGATTACAATAATATCAAAGAGCTGACAGGATACCTGACTGGGAAAATAAAATCTGGCAACAATCTTCCTTGTCCCAAAACAGTCAATATGGCTATTCCAATTGCCAAATCAGGTGAGCTGGCAGAGATAGTTCTGTTCGGTTCTGATAAAGAACGTCCCTACGATGACGCCGATGAATCGCTGGCCCGTCTGGTGATTTCTCAGGCAGCCATTATGTACGAGCGCGAAAAGTCGATGCTCAATGCTACCCGTCTGGTAACCATGGGCAATATGATTTCCGAGATATCCCACGACCTGCGCAAACCGCTGACTTCACTGAAAGGCACTCTGCAGATTATCCGCAAGAAATGGCCGGAACTGTTTGAAAACAGTGAGTATTTCAAATTTGCCGAGGAAGAAATTTATCATATGAATGAACTGGTCAGGGAGCTGGTAGATTTTTCCAATCCCAACAAATACCAGACTAAGAAAGTAGATTTGAGGAGTATAATCGAGCGGGCAGCAGAATTGACCGGTCCGGATTTGCGAAAAAATAAAATTTCTTTCAAAAAGAAATTCTCTAAAGCAAACTGGGAACTGATAGTAAACAAGAACCAAATTATGGAAGTGATGCTAAATCTTTTCATAAATGCGATCGAGGCCATGCCTGACGGCGGAGAATTATCTGTAACAGGTATAATAGAGCGCCCCGACCACAAAAAAACCGACTACCTGGCTGTAAAAATAGCTGATACTGGCGTTGGAATAAAAAAGGAAAAACTTTCCCGCATATTCGAAAGATATTATACCACCAAAGATACCGGAACCGGGCTCGGGCTGGCGGTAGTAGAGAGAATAATCTCGGCCCATAACGGAACTCTTAAGGTCGACTCTACCGAAGGCAAAGGGACTACGTTTACTTTGTATTTCCCTCTATCGCCATAAATAAAAGCTTTGCATTCTTTTGCGTTAAAACCGCAACAAGTTATAAGGTATCTGAAAAGAATGCCGATATCTGTGACTATCAGGACGATAAACTATGCCTAAGAACAAAACCAAAATACTCGTAATAGATGATGACCCGAAAGTCTCCTGGATTCTGTCTGAGGGACTTTCCTCAAGCTTTCATTTTTTGAGTGCCAGGGACGGCATCGAGGGAATCCAGATGGTTGCCACCGAGAAACCCGAATTGATTCTGCTGGACATCAAAATGCCCGGAATGAGCGGTATTGAAGTCTTAGAAAGGCTCAACAAAATAGAAGACCGGCCGGAAGTAATTATGGTCTCCGGTCACGGCGAAACCAATTACGTTGTTGAATCTGTCAAATTAGGCGCTGCAGAGTTTGTCAACAAGCCTTTCGATGTTCAGGAAATAGAAATTCATATAAATGGCGTCTTAGAGAGAAAAAAACTCAAAAGCCAGGTCAGCAGTCTCAGGGCAGAAATTCAGGCCTCTACTTCTTTTGGCGCCTGTATCGGTGACTCTGAGCCAATGCTCAAAGTGAAGTCAATTATCGAAGAGGTGGCGAATTCTGACCTTACAGTTTTAATCAGAGGTGAGTCCGGCACCGGTAAAGAGATAGCCGCCCGGATGCTGCATCAATCGTCGGATCGCAAGACCAAGCCGTTTGTAAAAGTAAACTGCGCCGCCATCCCTCGTGATTTATTAGAGGCAGAACTGTTCGGATATGAAAAAGGAGCATTTACCGGTGCGCACAAGACCAAACAGGGAAGATTTGAATCTGCCCACAAAGGGACGATATTTTTGGATGAGATAGGCGATATGCCGCTGGAGCTGCAATCAAAATTACTGCAGGTCTTAGAACAGCATGAATTTGTTCGAGTCGGCGGTATCAATAATATTCATGTCGATGTTCGTATTGTTTGTGCTACCAACAGAGATTTGGAACTTGCAATTTCGCAAAAGGAATTCCGCGATGACCTTTTTTACCGCTTAAACGAAATCACTCTGCAACTTCCGACTTTACGTGAAAGACCGTCAGATATAACTTTGCTGGTAGATTATTTTCTTGATAAATATTCGAAGCTATACGAAAAAGAACCGATTCAGCTTTCATCGGCCATTCTCGATAAACTTATTTCGTTTCGATGGCCGGGGAATATAAGGCAGCTGGAAAATATGATTAAGCAGGTTATAGTAAGAAACGACGAAAATATCATCCATGACCTGATTGCAGCGGCCGGAAAGCATCCGCTCCCTTCAGGCGGCTCTGCTTTTGCAGAAGCAAGAGTCGAAACCGACTTTTCTGATCTGGAAAATCAATATGCCATGAAAGAAAGGATTGGCCGTATTGTTGCGGCCGAAGAAAAGAAACTTATTTCAGATGTCTTAAACAAAACCAACTGGAACAGGCGCAAAGCGGCCAAGATGCTTGAGATAAGCTACCGTTCACTTCTGTATAAAATCAAAGAATACAAACTAAACGACGCCAAATAGGCGGCATCGTTTCTTTTCCTCAGCTACTCCTCGACAGCTTTAACATCGCCAACTTTTATCAGGACATACTTGATTAGCGGCGGGCCAAAAGTTTCATAGATTAGGATAGATGCCAGTATCAAAGGGGTGACAATAGCTCCCAGTTCGGGGTTTACTTCACTCACATTTTCAACCAGTCCAATGGCGACACCAGCCTGGACAACTATTCCGATACCCAGATAGTTGGCAACATCGGGAGAGTATTTTTTCCATCTGGCAATGACATAAATCCCCAGCGCTTTACCGGCAACTCTGGCAATCAGGTAGGCAAAACCTGCCAGTCCCAGGGCCGGCAAGAATTCAAGATGCAATGAGGCACCCGCGATTACAAAAAAGGCTATGTAGATTGGCTGTTCGACTCCCCGAAGTTCGGCATAGACCAGACGGTGCATCAAAGAAAGATTGGTAGTGACTGCGCCCATAATCAGCGCCGCAAATAGCGGCTGCAGTCCCAGGGTGCGTGACAAACCGGTAACCAAAAGCACTCCGGCTAAGATAATCATCAGCATCTCAGCCTGGTCTTCGACATGCTGTTCCCATTTGGCTATTAAATAGCCCAGACCAAAACCTATTACCAGAGAACCGCCAATTTCGTACAGAGGGCCTAGCAGCGCCATGAAAAATCCGGTGTCTTTCTGAAGCTGACCGATTCCAAAGACAAGTTCAAAGGCAAGTATGCAAACTACGTTGGAAGTTCCTACTACCGTAATCATGGTGTCGGTGAAATCACCTTTGGCCTGAAACTCGCGCACTACCAGTAGTGTTGCGGCCGGTGCGGTAGCAATGGCGATTGTGCCTATAAGAGTCGCCGTGTACAGGTCCATACCTACGGCATATAGAGAACCGGTTACGAATAACATGACACCCAGTGACTGCCCCAGTGTCAGCCACAAGACTTTGCGCCCTATCGTACGGATATGGTGAATCTCAAAAGAGCCGCCGATCGCAAACAAAATCAGACCAAGTGCGATATCGTTTATCAAAGACATACTTTTGACAGTTTCAAATGAAATAAGACTAAAGACCGATGGCCCAATTAACAAGCCGGTTATGATATACCCTGTCACTTTGGGCAGACCGATTTTGCGGGCAATCTTGCCGCCCAAAAGCCCCAACAGCATGACAGCGCCAACCGGCGCTAAATAGTGGAGCGTGAATTCGAAAATTGACTGTGATTCAAGCACATTCTATAATAATCGCTCAGTTTTATCGAAAAAAGCAAAAAGTTATGGGAGGCAACAGCAAATATTGGTCAGAAAACAAGTGCATGGGCTAATTAGGAGGTATTGAGGGTTTTTTTATTAGGATTAAACAAAATATTGACAGGCTTCGTTTAATTAGTATCATATAATTGATTACTTAGTCCAAGTCAATATTTGGAGGGATATGTCATGTTTAGGGAGGTGTACTTAAAAGAAGTTCAACAGGGACAAAACAAATTGTCAAAATTTTGGTCCTGTGTTCTTTTCGTTTCGATTTTTTTATTTAGCATTCCGCTACTAACGCAAGCTCAAGACCCGGGAATTCCAGATACAGTCAGAATAGAGGCAGATTCTTTGATTGTAGGGCAGTCTCGGCCATTGAGGCTTACGGTTGTCAATGATGATGTCATTGTACATTTGACGATACCTTTAGTGTTTTCTGAAGCGAGCTTAGGTTTCGCTCTATTTGATTCTGTAGTATATGTAAACAGAATGGGTGATCCCTCTGTCTTGAATACGCGAATCACATATAAAAGGGAAATAAATGGCATTTCTCCAGACAGTCTACAAATCGGTGCTTTCAAAATCACCGGGAATACGTTACCTCCTGGAAGTTCAGTAGTAGCACTGATTTACATGACCGGACTGTCACCCGGAACAATGTCGGTTGATAGCGGCACACTTGGACCAACTAGCCTGGCTATCATAATTCAAGGAACCGAGCCGTTTGAATATTTCCTTGTAACACCAGAATTTTCTGTTCAGCCAATCATAGTAGTGGAAGGAACAGCACTACCGGAGCTTTCTGTGAGTGAACAACTAGTAAGGGATTTGGCAGGAAATGAAGTTTCGCTCAATGTAGAAATACAATCGCCCGAAGGTTTTCCTGTAACGGCAAGCATCGAATTTTTTACCCGTTACGATGACAAAACTATTGCACCGACAAACGTTCCAACGTTTTATTATACTGGAACCGGAGGACTCTACAGGTTTGAATGGAACAGCACTGTAGACGATATTGGAATTTGGAGGGCAGTATTTTCCGGATGTGATTCCCTTGGCATTTGTGTTGAAACTGAAGCAATAATTCAGATAGTGCAAAACAGTAGTTTTCTGACTTCATTTGGGATGAGCGAAAGCTCTTTCAATGATTTTCCAATAGGGATTAGGCATGGAAATTTTGATTCCAACCCTGAGCCTGAAATCGCGATCGCTGGTCTAGGCATTTTAGGCTCGAACTCATTTTCTGTCTTAGAATTTAATGGCGATGGACAGTTCAACCAGGTTTATTCACATAATAATCCCGACTTTCCGAGGCGGGGAATTGAAGTCGGATATTTCAATGATGATGCTAATCTTGACATAATACAATTTCACAATCCCTCTTCAGGCAGGGCTATCTTAGTATATCAAGGCGACGGTCAAAATTCTTTCTCAATTCCTGTTTCATCTGCAATTTCTGTAGACAAAGCACAAGTAGCCACTTTAGGCAATTACAATGGAGATGAATATCTTGACTACGCCTTAGGCGGAAGTCCCTATGTCAGTATTTTCGCAGGTTCGGCTACTTCAGAGTTTTCTAGTTTATCTCAATTTGACGCGTCGGACTCGGTAGTTACAATGAATACAGCGGATTTTAACAACGACGGCAAAGATGATTTGGCTATCGGTACTATGCAAGGAGTAAAGATATACCTTGGTGATGGTTCCGGTAATTTTTCACTACAAGCTTCATATTCCCAAATGTTTGGTTCTGTAAGCATTGAAGTTACTAATCAAGGTTCAGATTTCAACGGCGACGGCATTTATGATTTATGCATTGCCACACCGTCCGTAGGAGACACTAGCAGCGAACTAGTTGTATATCTGGGTTACGGTGACGGAACGTTTGAGCAAAGGATAGTTCGTACAGTACTTGGTCAAATAGTTGCCAACATGCCGGCAGACTTTAACGGCGACGGTTTGCTTGATATTGCCTATTTGAATAGTGCCCACAAATACCTGGCTCTAATCTATGGCGATGGTGACGGAAACTTTACAAACGAACTGCGTTTTGATGTATCTAAATATGACCCGTCTCGTTTGATTTGCACTGATTTTGATCTTGACGGGGACATTGATGTGGCCGTCATTTCATATACAATCACTCAAGGATCGTCGATTTTTTACTACGAAAATCAGAGCAACCCATCAGGATTTTCTTCAACATCTATTACAATTCAAGGGGAAGACAACGCCCAATTGGAACTGACATCTCCAACTAATAAAGTTTTGAATAGAGTAAGCAGCACCATACCGACCGGCAGTTATTACCGCCGGAACATAAATCAAAACAGTATTCTTGATGACTACGCCAGCATGAGCGTAGCCGAGAACGGGAATTATATCTTGTCAGTCAAGCCCGAACCAACTCAACCTGCCAATACACCGTTTACTGTTGAGTTTACTGTTGATGGCAGACTCTATCGGCTGGCCAAAGATGCGACAATGTCTGAGACCGGCTATAACTTCAACATAAACTTTGGTAATGGCTCTGGCTACGCTCCCAAATCAGGCAGCTTCATTTATGTTAATCCACCTGCCTTTATCTGGTTAAACCAGTCAGAGGTCGATTTTCAACTTGCTGCCGATTTAGATTTCAATTCGATTATAATCGATACAACTATCGCGACCTTATCATATCAGCCTGCAGACGCTCTTTCTATTTCAGACACTACCACGTTTTATTGGAGAATCAGACCTGCCGGGGAAACCGAATTTGGTGCAATGAATGCCTTTAATTTGATACCATCAGGCCCGGGTTGTGGTGATTTCGATGGGCTGGCTGGTCCCCTCAACGTTCTTGACCTAACTTATCTGGTAGACTATATGTTTCGCGGAGGCGCTGTTCCTCCCGATATGAATCTTGCTGATCTGACTAATGACGGAAATGTTGGTATTTTAGATTTGATGTTTTTGGTAGATTTTCTCTATAGAGGCGGCCTACCGCCGCCGTGCTAAGGGAACATTGGCCTAACCCGAACTGCAGGGTCACAATCCTCCACAAAGTGGAGAATCAAGACCCCGCAAAACAGAAACAGTCACCCTGAGCGGACATAGTCCCGAAGCGTAGTCGAGGGAGTCGAGGGAGTCGAAAGGTAGGCTTTTCCCTTGACAAAAATAGACTAAACAGATACGTTGATGCTGATAGTAGGGATGCGGCTTTATATCCTTGAGGGCTTATGGCTATCGTAAAACGAGTTTTTTTCATCAATTTTCTCATAGTGGGTTATCTGCTGCTATTCACATTCTCTGTGTTTTCCGCCACAATTCGGGTGCCAGCAGACCAGCCTACAATACAGGCAGGTATTAATGCAACTGTAAATGGTGATACGGTATTGGTCGCTGACGGTACGTATACAGGATCAGGAAATCGGGGCATAAAATATAACGGCAGAACGATTGTCGTCATATCTGCAAACGGTCCGGAATCTTGTATTATCGATTGTCAAGGGCTTGCGGGCGGATTTATTTTCCGCAGCGGTGAGACACCGGATGCGATACTTGAAGGATTCACAATTATCAACGGCAACGCAACTTGGGGGGGGGCGATTCAGTCAAATCTTGGCGCATCTCCGACCATAATAAACTGTGTTATGCGATCAAATACGGCCACATTTGGGGGCGCGTTTTTTACCGACAACGGCAGCAGCAACAATATAATAAATTGTAAGTTCTTTGATAATTCTGCAAACACTGGCGGAGCTATACATTTTAATTCTTCTGGTGCCTCACTTACCGGTTGTTTATTTGTTAATAACACTGCTCCCAATGGAGGTGGATTATACCTCGGAACTGGTAACTGTACATTAACTAATTGCACTTTTGCAAGAAATTCGGGGACAAGTGCAGGTGGTGGGATTTGGGGTGCGAACTCCAGTACAGTTATTGAGAATTGTATAATTGCTTTCAGTTTGCAGGGCGAAGCCGTTCAATGCAGCTCAACTCCTACTTTAACGTGTTCAGATTTGTTTTCAAATGCCGGTGGTGACTGGGTTGGCTGTATCGTCGGTCAAGATACGCTAAACGATAACTTTTCATTAGACCCGCTATTTTGTGATACTGCATCTGGTGATTTCCGAATTTTAGCAAGTTCGCCTTGTGTTCCAGCGAATAATTCATGCTCTCAGTTGGTCGGAGCCCTTCCTAATTGCTGCGATAGTGCTCTTGATATTGATAGCGATGGGCTAAACGATTGCACAGATAATTGTCCTATTGATTATAACCCGAGCCAAAGTGATGCTGATAATGATGGCATCGGTGATGTGTGTGATGAGTGTCCTTTCGACCCTGAAAATGACATCGATGGAGATGGATTTTGTGGTGACGTAGATAATTGCCCAAACGTAAATAATCCCGCCCAAACAGATACAGACGGAGATGGTGTGGGAGACGACTGTGACATTTGCCCTGGGTTCGATGACAATGTCGACAGCGATGGAGATGGTGTCCCGGATGAATGCGATATCTGTATGGGATTCGATGACAATGTAGATGCAGATAATGATGGAGTCCCAGACGGTTGCGACATCTGTCCTGGATCTGATGACAACGCTGACAGCGATACCGATGGGGTACCCGATGGATGCGATATCTGTCCAGGATTTGATGATAGTCTTGATGCCGACGGTGACGGTGTTCCAGATGGCTGTGATATTTGTCCGGGTTTCGATGACAACGCAGACGGCGATGGTGACAGTTTACCAGACAGCTGCGATAATTGCCCGTCCATTTTCAATACATCGCAAAATGATTTCGATTCTGACGGTATAGGGGATGTGTGCGATGCCTGCGTTTTTGACCCCGATAATGATGCTGACGGAGATAGTGTATGCGGCAACGTGGATAATTGTCCGGATGCGACCAATCCTTTACAGGAAGATATTGACACTGATGGCATTGGCGATTCTTGTGATAATTGTCCGAGCATTGCCAATGCTCTACAAGAAGATACTGATGGCGATGGAATCGGCGACTCGTGTGATGTTTGCCTGTTAGATTCGCTGAACGATATTGATAGTGATACAGTTTGTGGTGACATTGATAATTGTCCGACAGTTGCGAATAGTGACCAGACCGACGCAGATAACGACGGCTTTGGTGCCGCCTGCGACTGCAATGACAGTGACAGCCTAATTAATCCCGCAACTATTTGGTATGCAGATGCAGATAGTGACGGCTTTGGAGACCCCTCTAATACCTTAACACAATGCTTGCAGCCGTCGGGTTATATTTTGGATAGCACAGATTGTGACGATTCAGACAGCACATTGAACCCCAATACACAGTGGTATGAGGATACGGATGGTGATGGCTATGGAAATCCATCTGCAACGCTATCTCAGTGCGCAGAGCCAACAGGATACGTTCGTGACAGCAGTGATTGTGATGATACTGATGCAGATATAAACCCGACTAACGTCTGGTATGAAGATGTTGATAGTGATGGATTTGGTGTGCCGACTTCAACGACGATGTCTTGCACACAACCGGCTGGGTTCGTTTCTGACAGTACCGACAATTGTCCCACTGATTTTAATCCATCTCAAGCTGATGCAGACAGCAACGGTGTTGGTGATGCTTGTTGTTGTATTGGCACCAGAGGTGATCTTAACGGCGACGGTTTGCCCGAGGTTGTGCTGTCGAATCACGGTGACGAGCGGGGCGAATCGTGGGGATATCGACTGCATCTCGAATCCTACATCTACTGGGGCAGCGCCAACGGCTTCCACGTCACGCTCGAGCACGATCGCCTCGCCCACGTCGCCCAAATGATGAATCGCCATGACTGAAAGTGGCTTTCCCGCCTGCCCCATATGCGGGGCGCGGAATTGGACGCCCGTATACAGGGGCCCCGTGCGCGACGGCGTGTTCGGTCGATTGAGCCCGGAAACCACGGTGGCCCGCTGCGGCGGATGCGGCGTGGACAGGCTGGATGAGAAAGACTGCGTAAACGATGCCTTTTACCAAACCGATGCCTATCGAAACAGGTTGCGGCAGGAACTCGACAGCGACAGCTATTTCGCGACGCATGACGCGTTACAGATTTACACATTGCAGCAGCTTCGGGCGTCGTCGTTGCGCGGCGCGACAATCGTCGACGAGCGTTGGGTCCGGTTCACGGGTGGCTTCGGCCAGTTGAAGATCGGCCACGACGACAACGCGGCTTACTCGATGGTCTATCAGGCTCCGGTCGCCGCGG
>JADFPZ010000196.1 GCA_022562075.1 Candidatus Zixiibacteriota bacterium
TAAGGACAAGAAGGGTGCATTAGTATGGGGCGCTGAGGAAGTAGTTGTCTGCCCTGAAGTACTGCTGAAAGATGTCAGATTAGAAAGAATAGCTGTAGGATTGTACTAATTTTTGATAAAATTAGACTGAATTAGAGCCTCTTGCTATTCAATGAAGATATCCAAGATCATACAGCTAGAAGTTTTTCAAGGAAAACCAAAGTTGAAAAATATCGAAAGGCTAAACTTGTGGCGTCAGTCTACATTGCAGAAAAAGAAATGAAATTGTTAAACAAAGCTCTAGGTGCATTGAATAAAGCAAGTTTGGCTTTGTTCCTTAATCTGCCTGACGATATATCAGGAGTAAAGGGGTCTGCTTATTCCGACAAAACAAAATCTGTAAATTATGATCTTGTCTTAGAATCAAGTAAAGAGGCACTAGAAATACTACAGCCTTTATTAAATCCTGAAATCTTAAAAGAGTATGATGAGTTGTTAGCTGAGAAGAAATAGTCAGGACCACGCCAAGGAGGCGGGTCCTGACCTACAATAAGATATGAAACAGACTCCCACCCCCCTCGCAAAAGTCTATCGTGGTGATGCTGTTGAAGCTGTGCACTATGGTTCAATTGCTGTTGTCAATGAACAGGGCGAATTGACACACTACGTTGGTGAGCCGGAAATTGTGATTTCGATGCGCTCTTCGGTCAAGCCGTTTCAGGCGCTGCCGCTATTATTGTCTGGCGGGTTTGACCATTTTGGCTTTTCGGTTAAACAGTTAGCAATCATGTGCGCCTCGCATAACGGCACCGATGAACATAGAGAGCTGGTCATATCCAATCTCGAAGCAGCCGGCAACAAACCCGAGGATTTACAATGCGGATCTCACTGGCCGATGGGGCTGCGTCTTGATGGCATCTATCCGAGTAAAGAAGAAGAAAACGACCCGCTCCGGCATAACTGCTCAGGCAAACATTCCGGTTTTTTGGCGCTGACAAAATTTCTGAATGAAGACACGAAAGAGTACCTGAACCCCGATAGCAAAATGCAAAAACTGATAAAACAGGCGGTGGCCGATATGTGCGAATATCCGGTCAATAAAATTGGAACGGCAATCGACGGCTGCAGCGCCCCGGTCTTTTCCTTTCCGCTTATCAATCTGGCCAAAGGCTTTAATAACTTAGCCACCGCTCGGGCTGAGCCACCGGAGACTCAAAAAGCGATTAAGCGGATATTTGAAGCTATGACCAGCTATCCCGAAATGGCAGCGGGCGAAAAGCGCTTTGACTATGACCTGATACGCTCGTTTGAAGGAAACGTTGTCTGCAAAATAGGTGCGGAAGCGATTGAGGGGATAGGCTTTGCGAAACAAAAAATCGGCATAGCCGTAAAAATCAGTGACGGCAATACCCGGGCTTTGTGGCCGGTCTGTATGGAAGTTTTAAAGCAGTTAGATATTGTTGACAGCATCGACAGATTTCCTTTCTTAAAGGTATATGACAGGCCGGAAGTGATAAACTATACCAAGAAAGTGACCGGTAAAATAGAGCCGGTTTTTGAACTAAAGAAAGTCTAATGATAGAGTATCTCTACATAGAGTCAAGCCAGCTTCATCTGGGGCTTGGCTATCATCGCCGGAGGATAAAAAGTTACACCTGAGTTGCCTTCTTTTTTTAATCGTCTAAATAGTTAAACGAAAATTTAAAGGAGACAATGATGAAACGAACACGTCAGCCGGCTGAGCCATATCGGATCAAGTCGGTCGAACCAATCAAGCTGCTTCCCCGTCACTTACGGGAAGAAAAAATAATACAGGCTAATTATAATGTCTTTAAGCTGGACGCTCCGGATATCTATATCGACCTGCTGACAGATTCCGGCACCAGCGCTATGTCTATCAAGCAGTGGGCGGCGCTGATGCTGGGTGACGAATCATACGCCGGCTCGACTTCATTCAGAAATTTTGAGCGGGTCGTCAAAGATATTTTCCGAAAAGAATATGTCATTCCCTGCCATCAGGGGAGAGCCGCCGAACATTTACTCTTTTCAGTTTTAGATACCAAGGGCAAGTATGTGCTGAATAACACTCATTTCGACACTACCAAAGGAAATACCCAGCACAAGCAGGGCATTCCGGTAGATTTCCCCTGTGCAGAAAGTATGTCGGCTGAGCCATTACCTTTTAAAGGAAATATGGATATCGAAAAGTTTGAACAGTTTGTCGCTGAGCATGGCGCCGGGAAAATTCCGCTGGTACTGATGACTATCACCAACAACTCAGTCGGTGGTCAGCCGGTATCGATGAAAAACATCAAAGAAGTTTCAGAGATTTGTTATAGAAATAAATTGCCATTTTTTATCGACAGCGCCCGTTTTGCCGAGAATTGTTTTTTCATCAAGAAGAACGAGGCCGGCTATGCCCAGAAACCTATCAAAGAAATTGCACAGGAGTTATTCAAACAGTGCGACGGAGTTCTGATGTCGGCCAAAAAAGACGGACTGGCAAATATCGGCGGATTTCTGGCTCTCAACGACGAAAAGTTGTACCAGCAGCTTACTGAACTGATGGTAATTATCGAAGGTTTTCCAACTTATGGCGGTCTTGCCGGAAGAGATATGGAGATTTTAGCTGTCGGCTTAGAAGAAGTTCTGGACTACGACTATCTTGATTTCCGGGTTGACCAGGTCAGATATTTTGGTGAAAAGCTTATTGAAAAAGGAATGCCGATAGTTGAACCGACCGGCGGTAACGCTGTCTTTATCGATGCCGGAAAGTTTCTGCCGCATATTCCGGCCGAGCAGTTTCCCGGTCAATCATTGGCAGTTGAGTTTTACCGAGAGGGAGGGATTCGCTCTGCTGAGATTGGTTCGTTGATGCTCGGCGGAATTGACCCGAATACAGGGGAGAATTTGATGGCAGCTCGTGAATTAGTAAGGCTGGCTTTACCTCGTCGAGTCTATACCAATTCTCATTTTGATTATGTTGCCGAAGTTGCTGATAGGATTGTTAGCAACAAAGAACATCTCAAAGGTTACAAAATCAAACGCGCCCCGGAAATTCTCCGTCATTTCACCTGCGATTTACAGCCGGCTGAAGCTGTTATGTCACCGGTAGGATAACCGAAGTGAGATTATCTTATGCTCTGGTTTTTTCAATCGGCTTCTTGGCGGTTTCAACTTGCGGACTGAAAATTGAGACGGGTCAAACTGTCGACGAAGCTACCGAGTCAAACCAGCAACGTGCCAGTCGAATCCGGGCCAGCTGGGCTGAGCAGTTAAGAAACAAACCGCCGACGACAATGGCCGGGCTGGTCAAAACTCATATCGATTCAGTTTCGGCAATGTACCTGCGCTACGGCTACCGGATAGTTGAACAATGGCAGCAGGGCAACGAGGGCAGGGGTCAGCCGGTTGATGCCTCTGAAATGCGCGAAGTTGTCAACAGCTGGGTGGTCGCCGAAAAACCTATTTTGAAAGCATACGAAGATAACCTTGAATATGGTCTGAGACTCGTTCGTGATAGCAGGCATTATGACCAGAACACTATGGATCTGTTCGATCAGCTCGCCCGGGCCTACTACGATTGCCACAGCGTCGTCTTTTATCCAAATAATAATGTCGATACTTACGAAGAAGAGCTGATAGATACCGAACGAAGAATACGCCAATTAAGCGAGGAACTTGAGCGCAGGTTGAGGGTCTATTCGAACTGATGAATCATTCTTAGCTAAGAGAATGTGCAGTCCGAGCGAATCAATCGGGCTTATCTAATTCCAAGTGCTTTAAGAAGTCAATAAAGTGGGGTCGATTATGTTGGTAGGTACCGGGAATACCCAAGAATACTACGGCCATAGCTCCTTTGGTAGTTTTTGGGAAAACTAACTCATAATGCATAGATAAGGACGTATCTAATTTTTTGTATATGCTCAATCCATTGATCGAATCATCAGTAGAATTCTCTGGGCTAAGTCCAAATGACTCAAGCCAAAAAGAATCGAATGTTTTGCTGACCCCTTCAGGAGAATAGACAATCATAATAGTCGACTGAGAATACCCATCGTTGTCTGAATGTTTTCCAAAGCCCGTAGAAATGCTAGCTATCTGTGTTTGAAGGTCGTTGTTCGCTTTGTATTGCAGGAGTTTGTGTACCATGAAATAATATGGAAAATCTACTCGCCAGTTTCCCCAAGCGGACGACAGGTCAAACATCTCGCCTTGAACCGTAAGATTGAAAGAAGTTGGTATTGGAGCAGTTACCTGCAGGGAATCGGCAATGTTCGAATTTAGCTTCTCAAGTACTGAGTGTGCCCCATATACTCCCATAGTGGTTGCCCATGCGAAGCATTGGGTCAGAACAAAATCACTATCGGCGGGCAGCAATGATTCCTTACTTGCAAAATAGTGTTTTACATGAGAATCGATGATAGAATAGAGACGTTCCTTCAATGCTTGGTGTCTTTCAGCAGGTGCCGATTCGTAGTTAACATTCAACCAATTGTTAAGCGCCATGAATTCAACGAGGTTTTTGGCAACGTCGCGAATGGGATCCGAAAGGGGTTTTCGAGAATAGGATTGGTCGTTTTGGGAAAACGATATAGAAACCGATAGAAACAAGGCAAACCCAATTGCCATTAGAACTAAATTGACACCTCTCAGTTTCATAAATCTCTCTACATAGTCAATAACGGATTTTTGTC
>JADFPZ010000020.1 GCA_022562075.1 Candidatus Zixiibacteriota bacterium
TAGAGATCGTTTAAATCTGAGCCTATCGCCAGCGCAAAGGCAATTTTTATGGAAACTCCCGGCGCCATATTATAGGGTCCGGATATTGTATTCATCATAATATCAGCAGCAGCCGTTTGCAGGCTGTCAGTATTGGAACTGCTTATAAGATCAAATTTTTCTTGTTTCGTAAAACCTCTTTTGCTGCTGCCATTGTTTGAGAAATGGAACCCTGACACATTTTCAAGGTTTACCAGCGCTATTGATTTTCCGCCGGATGAAAACTGCCTCGTCATTTGAAGCTGCTGGTCAAATTCTGCAAAATCTCCTGAAGCAGAGATATCAGCATCAATAAAAAAGCCGAAGCGAAGCGAAGTAAGATAGTTGATAGTGTTATTCTTTAACCAGTATTCAAATATGATGAAGCCTTCATCAGATACTGTTTGATAGGTCGTCGTTTTCTGCATGATTGTCAGAGGAATCATAACATCGGACAGGTTGTCGCGCATGACAGAAGTCATTGAAACCCTGCCGGCGACTGTTTCATCTTTGGTCATTGGCTCCAGTACGCCAAAATCGGTAAGGTCGAAATCACCGCTGCTGTTTCTGACTGATGACGAGAGCTGCGTTGAATTCCGGCCGACAATAATGCCCGCTTCATAAAGAATACTGGCGTCACCGTCAAAACTGAGTCCCTTACCTCCCACATTGTAAATTGAGCCGGGTGCAAAACCGTACTGTCCGAAATCAGAAACTGAAAAATCTATTCTGTCTGTTGTCAGTTCAGCAATAGTGCCGAGGGGGGCGACTCCTGCTGTCAAACTAAAGGTTATTGTATCTGAAATAGAGCCGCTTACATCTGTGAGGAGTAATTCAAATTCAACATCTTGGCCATGATAGAGAGCAGAATCAAAACTAATTTCAAATTGCGGCAGACTGAAAGCGAGAGTGCTGTTTAGTCCAAAGTAAAATTTTGAACTGCTCATTGTAACTGCAGCCTGATTGCTGTCAACTGCTCTTAGCGTCCCAGTAACTTCTTCCACATTGGCAGCTTCGTTGCCAAGCGTAATCTGCAAATGAAAGATGTCTCCCGGAAAAGGAGTTGTGCCTTCGGTAATAAACTTATTTTTAATTTCGAAAACAGCCAGACCAGGAGGAGGGATAAAGTTTAAGATTATTGAAGCATCCGGCAGACCGTTGCCATAAGCGTTATCCTCGCCAGCAGCTCCCAGGTCTTCGCAGGAGCTGATTATGGCCAGTTTGATCTGCTCAACCGTGGCATCGGGATTGTATTCTCTGATTAGCGCCACCAGACCGGCAATAAACGGCGCCGCCATTGACGTTCCTGTCATAAATCCGTAGCCGCCGTCCTTGCTGGACGAACGGACCAGCACGCCCGGTGCCACAACTTCGGGTTTGAATTGTGTGGTATCGCAAGATGAAGGTCCCCGGCTGGAGAAATCACCAATTACTTTATTGTTATCAACAGCCCCGACTGAAAAACTGTTTAAGGGTGTGGCGGCTCTGTCGGCCGGGTCACGCATAGTTTGGGGGTTGGGGCCTTCGTTTCCGGCGGCAAAGACCGTAACAATACCGGCCGCTTCAACATTATCAATTACTTCCCAAAATGTTTCGGAACAAGGGGTAAAAAGTCCGCGCGGAACTCCCCAACTGTTAAGAATTACATCGGGTACATCGCCGGTCGTGTTTACGTCGCCGTCAGGATTAAGAACCCATTGAAAGGCAGCCAGAATATCGCTGATTGTTGAGGGCAGCGGCTGTCCCTGGTCTATAACGCCGGCCGTTATCCACTGGGCATCAAAGGCTACGCCAATAGTGTCGGCACCGTCAGAACCAACCATCAAACCCATTGTATTGGTTCCATGACCGACTTTGTCTGTCGGCAGGCTATTCGGAGCAACATTGGAAAACCAGGCTGCTGACAGCGAAGTGCCGTGTCCGCGCCACTTTATATTTAACGCCGGGTGGTCAACTTCCACACCGGTATCAAACGAACAGATAAGTCTGCCTTTGCCAGTTAGTCCGCGGCTCCAGAGCGAAGGAACATTCAACATCTCGATATGACTGGAGACACCGCTTGAGAGAGCTGGCGCCGAATAGGATTCTACCGGCTGATCATAGGAGAGCGACACATCTGGAACTACATACGAGATATTCTTAAACTGTTCGAGAGCTTTTAGCATGCTGACCGGAAGAGTCGCCTTGAAGGCCGGCACAATCCAGAATCTGGTCGGCGGTTCTGAGGCGTAAACATTTAGAAATCTTTCTAACTCATCCATCTCTGTTGTTTGAAATTCACGTAATTTCTTTGAGACAAGTTTAATTCGGTCATGGCGGGTCAATTTGAGATTCGAAGAGATCGGCGCCAGTTTGCTGCTGGTATTTCCTGTTTCAGCAAAAATGACAATATCAACCAGGCTATCGGTCAAGCTTGACAACTGGGAGGTCGTCATACTGTCAAGCTTGGCGGATAAAATCGGGCTGTCTGAATCAGCAGCGGACAGTCCTGTAACTGTCAGTAAGATTGCGATTATAAGAGATGTAAGTTTTCCGATTCTCATCTTTTCCTCATGCCTGTTTTCTAATGAGCAAAAGAGCAAAGGATATGCCGTTGTTTGAGACTGCAAAAGTTTGCGCTATAATGGTGTGAACTGTAGGAGTTACCGTAATAGGTGCAACGCAAGACATTCTCCTGCAAAAACTTACACTGGGTGGCCGGGTCGCACTTAGGACTCTGACAACAAATAGAATAAAAAACGGTATGCACCGAATCTGTGCCCGGGTACTAGAAAAAGCACAGTCTGCAAAATATTACAGAACCGCCTTCAATTTGATATATTGATTAATATGCAGCTCAGACTCGCAGATTTTTACAAGAAGAACTTGGCCATAATCTGGATTCTATTCGGCGCCTTATTGCTTAGAATTATCTATTTACTGATCTACTCAAGCATGCCCGACTGGAATATGCTGACTGTTGATAATTACTATCACTTCAATTGGGCCAAAGATATTGCATCAGGAAATATATTTGGAGATACGACGTATTTCCGCGCTCCTTTTTATATCTTTTGCCTGGCCCTTGTTTTTTCTCTTTTCGGAGCAACGCTTGCTGCCGCCAGAATTTTTGGTCTGGTCATTGGTCTGGTTTCTCTGCTGCTTACTTTTTTGACAGGTAAGAAACTGTTTAGCAAACGAATAGGCTTGATGGCAGCAGCGATTCAGTCCGTCTATCCTCTGATTTTATATTTTGAGTCGGAGCTGTTGCTTGATCCGTTATTCATGCTGCTGCTGCAGTTGTCGGTATACTTCTTCGTTCTCTGGTATAAAAAACAAAATATTTCGAGTCTTATTTTTATGGCGGTATCACTTGGCCTGGCATCTATTACCAGACCAACCGCGCTATTGTTCTTGCCGCTGGTCATCATTTTTTTATACTTTAGCAGCACATTCTGGAGGCAAAGAGTAAAGCTAATCGCTTCCTTCACTCTCTTGCTGGCTCTGATAATTCTGCCGATTACAATCCGTAATTATGTCGCAGGCGGAGAAGCTGTCTTGATATCATCTCAAGGCGGTATCAATTTTTACATCGGCAATAACCGGCAGTCAGACGGTGTTACCGCCGCCATGCCTGAGCCTCTCGGTCATAATTGGAAAATCGATGATATTCGGTATCTGGCAGAATCTGAGACAACGGGAGAATTGAAATCAGGTGCGCTCTCTGATTATTGGTACAATAAAACCTTCGATGAGATTTTCAAAAGACCGCTTCAATGGGGCGGTCTGTTTCTTAAAAAACTCTATTACAATTTTTCAAATCGTGAAATTTCAAACAACAGGAATCTCAACTATTTCTTTTCACAACACTCACTTCTGAAATTTAGTTATTTTCCATTTGCGGTTCTCCTGGCGCTGTCAGTTCTGGCTGTTGTAACAGGTTATAAGTCTCACTGGGGAGTCAGACTGCTGCTTGTTGTGATTTTCTTCTATTCAGTTGCTGTCGCTCTCTTTTTCTTCAGCAGCCGCTTTAGACTGCCGCTTCTGCCTTTCTATATCATCCTGTCTGCTGTGGGCATAGAAAGTTTGTTGAGGCTGTTCAAGCAGAGCCATCGCAAGTACCTGCTGTCTGTATCTCTGGCTGTGCTGGCTGCTATCTTTTCTGTAGCACCAATAGCACCACTTCCGGCAGGCAGACAGGTACAGCACTGGGTTTCACTCGGTTTGTTTCATTTCGCAAATGGCAATACCTATACGGCTATTGGCTACTTTCATAAGGCAGCTAAAATCGATTCGACTTTCCCGGAGCTAAATCTCAACATCGGCGCCTGTCATCTTCAACTTAAGAAGCCTGACAGTTCCGTTTTCTATTTCGAAAAAGAAATCAAAGCACACCCAAAGCGGGCTCTGGGACATAGCAATCTTGCCGGCATAAACCTCGTACAAGAAGAATGGGACAAGGCCTTCAGTAACGCCACCAAGGCCATAGGACTGAAGCCGTATCGCTCTAATGCTCATACTATAAGACTGAGAGCTGCGGCTAATATGGCAGGCATTAATACTGATTCTCTGGTAACCATTGCAAACTATGCTTCAGAGAGAACAAATCAGGACCGTAATTTTCTCTACGATGCAGCCGTTATACTAACGCGGAGAAGTTCGCCCGACCAGGCTATCTCTTTTCTAAAAAGAGCTTTGAGCTCTAAATCTGTGCCGATAGAAATCGATGACGAAGCCTTTACCCCGTACTATGATGAAACAAAAGCTGCCCGTTTATCCAAACGGGCTCTTATTAATTATCAACTGGGCTATGTATATGGAATAAAGAATGAATACGGGAACTCAATTCGTTATAGTATCGAGGCAATCTCAATCGATCCGACTTTAGAGTCTGCCTATGCTAACCTTGCCGCAGGCTACTACGCTCAGGGGAAATTTAAGGCTGCAGATTCGGTTATTGCCGAAGCCAAAAAACTTTTTCCAGCCAGTCAAATCTTTGAAAGACCATAAAAAAAGGCACAGTCTTATTCAATTTATTGAAAAAGGCGAAGTCTTTTGCAATTTATTGAAAAGGCGTAGTCTTTTTCTTTACCAAAAAAAAAGGGCCCCCAAAAGAGGTCCCTTTCATTATCAAATTCAAATCAGTTCTATCTTATTCCGGCCGCTTCCGGATCACCGTACATTCTTTCGTATTCTTCCACACGTGCTCTGTAATTCTCCCTTGCATTTTCTATTGTGAGATTCAGCTTGGAATCATTGTAACGCGTTTTGGTAGTCGGTGCTCCTGTTCCCAATGAGGGGTCGTACAACCAGTTCAGTATAGAGTCTGCCATGCTCTGGAAAGCGAGTGTATCCAGCACTATAGGAGTAAAGTTACAGTGCACAGTTCTGTACAATCCGGCGTTTAGCCTATGGGCAACCGGTGCAGCTTCAAAAACGTACGCTTCTCCCAGCGGATGTGTCGGACCGTAGAAAGACTTATATTTGTAGAGCAGTTCGGTACCAAAAGTCCTGATACTCCAGCCTACTTCCGATAGACCATAGTTAAGCTGGGTGGAATCCCAGTGTAGGTTTGGATTCGACGAGGCACTCCAGTTAAGCATAGTGCGTAATCTGAAAGTATCCACAACCATATCAACCCAGCCGGGCTGTCTGGCCGTGGCACCAATGAAATCTTCAATACGGGCTTGAGGAGAACATTTTGTACCTATTGCGTGACAACCCCAGCCTGTGAAAACCACTTGTGTTACTCCAAAATACCGGGCATAGTTAGGACTCGCCCCATTAAGTGACAGCGAGCTTGTCTGGCCGCCTGGTCCTACTGCAGCACGCATCATCACCCATACATTTACCCCGGCGTCAATTGCTTTATAAATCTTCGGCAGAACGAATTCATCAATAACCGCAGGCTTAGCACTTTCATTATACAATATGATCAGCTTGTGTTGCAATAGAGCGGCGAGAGAAACGGTATCGGCTGTCCTTTTCGTTTGCAGATAGTCTCTGTAGTGTCTTCCGGCTTGGGGCGTTCTTGAAGTATCAAGATACAAAGAAGAACCCTCCCGTGAATCTGCCCATTTCTTTATGACATCATACCACAACCCTCTTGCTGAATCTGCGTGCACCCAGCGGTTCGACCACCTGGTAATGGTCAGGTGCTCGGTACCGTCTACAATCAGAATTTCACGCTCATAGCGCGGGTTAAGCACTCTTACTGTTTTAAATGCAGGCACAATGTCGGGCACCTGAGCATCGTCTCGGCATCGAATCCAGAAAACAAAACTCATTTCAACTGTTGTGTCACGGTCGGGGAAATTAGAGATTGAATCCTTGTAGGTCGCAAACACATTAAATATTGTGTCTGATGTCTTTTCAACCCAGGGTCCACCGTCAATACTGTTACTTGACTGAAACACCACAGAATTAAAAATAGAATCTGCGGTAAATAAAGGATTCTCTATATCAAAGAAGTCTTCCAGTCCGCCACGAGCATCAGACGGAGTTGTCAGGCTGACAACCAGCGTGTCGCAAGTTACTGCGGTATCGGGAGGAAGAGTCAAAGTAGAACACTTTGGCGGACTTACTGTGGAGTCACATTCAGTTAGCTGCGGCAGCGTGATGGTAGTGTCACATCTTATTATTATGTCTCCGATTTTAAAAACTTTTCCATCAGAGGTCACATACCTTATAGTAAAAAACTGGGAGGTTACTAAATTTAATACCGAATCATTGTATGGTCCATACAAGCGGTACTCAAACTCAAAAGGAGGGGGATCCTGTGGAAAGTCAATCAAGTCTTCCCCTTTCCAGCGCAACTTGACTCCTGTTATTACTCCACCCGACTCTACTGCATCGACAAAAGGCAGGTCAAGAGACAGTGGATTAAAGAGCAGCGTCTGAGGCGGATTGTCATTTCTTCCGAAAATTCGCGAAGCAATTCTGGAGCCCATTCCCTCTTCGTCAAAAGCCTGCAAGAACACATATTGCCTTACAAACGTATTAACCGGATCACTTAAGTCTGCTGAAAGTTTAATGATTTCCTGCGTACCGGGTTGAGAATTTGCAACATCTACGTCAATATAAGTCCAACTGGTATCATTAACTGTCTCAATATATGTCGCTAGTGCGGCGCTATCCGGAGCAGGATCACCGATCTCATCGACGGTTGCTACATGATAACGGAAATATGCTATAATTCCGTCCGGGTCACTTCCCCACCAATAGATAACAGAATTCCCTGAAAAATTTGTACTTTCCGGCGGAGAATTGATGAAACCAACTATTGGAGCTACATTTCCTGTTGCTTCTCCCTGCCAGTCAGACCTACAGCCAGACACAAACAGAAGACTAAGTGGTACTATTAGCAGGAGAAAAAGCAGTAAAGCTGAAACCAATCTATTCTTTGCAACATTGTCCATTATTATAATAATCCTTCTGACTAAAATGCAAACGATAAAGTAAAGCGATGTACTTCAGTTAATATACCAAAATCCTGATAGGCATAATCTATCCGAATTTCCTGGTCTTCGTTAAAGGGCAATCTCAATCCTCCGCCCGCGGTCAGACCGTCAACGTCATAATTGAATCGCGCACCTGCACGGAGAGATACCATATCCTTGAATGTATATTCTAATCCGGTGTTATATTTTTCAAGGTTGTCCGAGGGATGCCAGCCTTCGGCAGCGAATGTCACGAAATGATCAACCTGTTCGACAATATTTATTGAGGCTCCGAACTTGAAATTAATCGGCAGGGGATAATCCACCCGATCAAATCTCATATCCCCTCCAAAATTGGTAATAACCATTCCAATCTTGAATCCTCTAAAACCGGTGTCGTAGAGCGTGCCCACATCTGCAGCCCAGCCACTAGCAGTCTTGTCGGGAATAGTTTCTTGCAGATATTTCACCGTAAAGCCAATAGAAAACCTGTCAGTTAAATAACGACCGTAACTAAAGCTCAGTGCAAAATCTTTCCAGCTGAATGTTCTGCCGGTTCCTCTGATAGTGGGGCTGACAACGCCACTGCCATAGGTCGTTTCAATGATTTCTCCTGAACTGAGGGAATACAGACCGATTCCAATGACGCCGCCAACAGACTCCAGTGGCAGACCAATAGCAGCAAAGCCAAATCCCACATCTGCGGGCATACTTATGTAAGTAAAAGTGGCTTCTCTGCCATAAAGCGAGGTCAAGGCAGCCGGGTTATAATAGACGGCAGAGATGTCGTCTACAACAGCCGTAAAGGCTTCACCCATAGCCATTGCTCTTGAGGAAACACCGAGCTCCAGAAACTGCGCACCGGTTGTACCTACTTTGGCTTGAGAGAAGACTGCAGGCGATGTTAGAACGATCGCTACCAATACACAAGTGATTGACAGCAATACTTTCCCGCCAGGTTTCTTTGCCCTCCCTGCCAGTTTTTCTTTATTCACAAAAGAAGTCATAAATCGCCTCATCTATTAATGATTTTATTTCCATTCTATAAGTTTATTTCAATGCCGATTTCAATTTGTCTGCCAAAATCCCAGTTGGCCGGATTTGCATCAAAAGGAGTTCCGCCTTTTATGATGCCGCTCTGATTCTGTCTTGTATCCGGGCGACCAGTATTACTATATACGTTAACAATATTTTCGCTGTCGAATACATTTTCGATATTGGCGATAAAGCGATAATATAATCCGGCCACCTTGAATTCTTTCGAAAACCTAACGTCAAAATTGATAATTGAAGGTCTCCTGAGGGAATTTATCTGAATATCTTCGCCGAGAGCCTGGGTAATGTTGGGATACGAACGAGAAGGCGTAAACGGACGCCCGCTCTCTACCAGTGTTATCAAACTAAGTGACCAGCCATTGGGGATTCCAATTCCAAACAAACTCGGCTGAATAGTTGTCGGCACAACAATCTGGATGCTGGCCTTTAATGAATGACGAACATCGTTATCCAAAGGAGATTCCGAAAGGGGCTCGCGGGACAATTCAAAATCACTCAAGTAATTTTCGTTAGTCTGAGAAGCTTTTCCGAATGCAAAGGCATAGGTATAGCTTAAGAAACCATTGACATATCCGCCACCACGCTTTTCAACTGTCAACTCAAATCCACGGCCGCGGCCATAGTCACTATTGCGGTATTGCTGACGCAAAATGTTGTTATCATCGCGAACACTCTGAACATTAATCTTGTCGAATTCATCTTTGAAATAACCGCCAATATCAATAGAGTAGTGCTGACTCATGGCATATTTGACTCCGAAAGAGTACTGAATTGTTTTCTGATAGTCGAGGTTGTAGTTACCAATCACTACATTTCTATTAACTGAACCAGTATTCCTTGCATACATCCGCTGCAAGCTCGGCAGCTGATAAAAGTGACCGTAGTTAAAATAAACTTTGGCCTTGTCAGAAATAGGATATGAGAAACCTATTCGGGGAGAAATCTTTTGGCGGTCTCCAAGTATCAGTCCTGTTCCAAGGTCGTCATTGCGAGCTATCTCTCTTAGCTGTTCAGTCTCCTGAAGAAAGAAATCCCAGCGAATTCCTAACGACGCAATCATTGAACCATACTCAAGCTTATCTCTGAAATATGCAGAACCGGCCCAGGGACTATACTCGAACATATCCCTGAACGCACCGCGATCAGAGTATGGCCCGCCGTCAGGGATACCAAGGTACTCAACAAATGGCTCTTGAATGTCCTGGAAGGTAAAATCCATATTTCGGACAGCAAATCCGCCTTTTAACTCATGAGAGCCTACCTGCCAAAAAAACTGGATCTTCCCGCGAGCTGTATTGATTTCACGCCGGTGCCACGTTAGAGGATTGCTGCTCACATTGTTGAAATAAGATAGCGGATTAAGGAAATTGCTGGAACCGCCGGCATCCCAAATTCCGTTGCCATTAAAATCAGTAAACGGCTCTCCCTGGTCGAACTGGAAATTTGGCGGGTCATAAAGTCCGTTGCCGTTTCTATCGACATAGGGAATTCCTTCAGACCAAAGTCCCAAAGGACCATCATAAAATCCGTTTTCGTTTAAGTCGTGAACCGTACGAATCCATTTGTCAATGCCGGGCTGGAAAATTCCATCACCATTTACATCGTTAAAGGGCTCTCCAATAATTGAGTCACCGTCCATATATGGCTCGGGGTCGCGATCATTTATATTGTTTCGTCGGTCACCGTCCAAAATTCCGTTACCGTTTCGGTCATGCAGAAAATCTCCCTGATCCCAGACGCCGTTTCCGTTCAAATCTATAAACGGTTCCCCTTCAAGGAAATCTATATAGCCGTTGTTATTAAAACGAAAGCCGGAACTTTCCTGAGAACCACCCTGAAAGTTAATCTCAAAGTTTGACTCACCGAAAGTATAGGCTGGACCGTTAAAGTTATCTCCGAATAACATTGTATCTGGAAACAAGTTTATGACAGGTTCCGGTGCATCGTAAACTCCATTGCCATTAACATCTTCATAATCTTCCCATTCATAATCAAACGGGAACTGATCGGGAGACAATCCGTGCCCGGGGTTATTGGGGTCACCGGGTTGCTGACTGATAGAACGTTGATGGTAGGAGACTATCGCTTCATAATGGAAATTTCTGGAAATCGCATGGGTTACTTCTAAAGAAAATAGATCCCACTTATCCTCATATATCGGCGCGGTCGCAGCGCTGTAGCGATAGTCCCAGTCGAATAATGTTCTTCTGTCATTTTGATTCTTGTAGGAGAAAAGGAATTTTAGACTTTGTTTAGGCCTAAAGAGAATATTGGTAGTCCAATAATATCTGTTATTCAGCCGCTCTGGAATATCAACCCCGAAAAAGTTAAAAAAACCGTCATTGCGTCTGGTTTGAGGCGTATTAAAATTAGCATACTGAAAGAAACCGTCATTCTTGTCAACTTCGGCATAAAAGAAATAATTTAATTCTTTATCCTCAAGAAAATTTAGTCCCAAAGCTGGAAGAATTTTGCTGCGCAAAATCGGATCCGGACCTGAAATCCTTACTCTTACATAATCACTGTTTCGTGAGTATTTATTTAGGTCAGCATTACCGAAATCATCAGTCATAAACCGCATGGTTGCTCTGGTGACGTCCTTTGAACCGGTCTGGGTTCTTATAGTAACAATTCCTGAAAGAGCATCACCGTACTCAGGGTCAAATCCATCTTTAATAATTGTAAATTCCTGAATAGAACCAGAAACGAGCGAAAGCTGGGCGCCGGCCTGCCCCAAACCGCCAAGTGCGTCATCAATTGGCACACCGTCTATAATATAGCTAACCTCGGAAGCTCTTCCACCGCGGATAAAAATTTCACCGGCACTATTAGTGACAACGCCTGCGACCTGCTGAAGCAATTCATCTACTGTCGTAACCGGCGCGCGTTCGATAGTCTCTTTCGTAATAATCGTCTGGTTAGAGGTTTCATACTTATCAATTATATCAATTTCGGCCTCAACAACGATTCTTTCTTCCAGAGCTTCTACCGTCTCTTTAATACTCTGATTAATCTCAACCGTCAAATTGGATTTTACAATTACGTTAGTCACTTCAACAGGATTGTATCCAACCAGTGAAATAATAAGTTTGTATGTTCCTGGTTCGACCAGCGAAATTATGTATTTACCGTCAAGGCCAGTATTGGCGCCGCGATTGGTACCGTCTATACGAACTGTTGCACCGATAAGCGGGTCGCCTGTTTCTTTATCTCTTATTAATCCCTTAATTTGCCCTGTAGACGCTGCAAAACTATTTCCTGCAATAAGCAATATGCATAGCGTTGAAGCTAACAGCCAAAATACTTGCTGTTTGCGTTTGCTCCGCATTTTTGTCCTCCTGAACATTAGCAATCTGGGGTCAGATCTTTCTCCAAAAGTATACCGGCTGATTTTTTAGGCTGTGGCAAGGGATATCATTAGTTATGCTCTTAGCAAAACTTGACTGGTTCCCAACCTCCCTTTATTACAACCCGAAAAGACACCTTGAGCGACAACAACTTCGCCCAACCGGCCTCGTTAATTCTAAACCGACAAATTATCCGCATGAGCCATGATAAGTCAAGCGATTTTTCCCTCATGAAATTTAATCTACCAGTTAATCTGTACCTTTACTGTTTATAGACTCTCCGCCGGGTCAGAATGTTTAATGAGATTTCGTTTCAACAATGGATTTTTCATCAGAAATTCTGTAGCAGACTCTATGGCTTTCTCCTCTTTTTCGCATAGAGTCCTGCTTGATAGTGAAATGCCCAGGGTTCCGGCCAGATTTCTGCTGAAAGATTCGGAAATGTCAGACAAATTTTCACTCTTAATCCATTGGCTTTCATCAAGTTCAGGCTCGCATTCGGACTTTTTTGAAAGAGCCGGATGCTCAGCCTGTTTAGCCAGCTTGATAGAACCATGCTGAAGGAATGTGTCGTTTATCCGCCTTTGAGCAGACCCGACAATCTTGCGACCGTTGCTTACGATTTCATACCGGGCAGCCGACTTAAAGCAGCTAAGTTTATTGAAGCCGTCTTTCTCTTTGAAACCCGGAGAAGATTGTCGCACGATTTGCGACGCAAATCCAATATCTTCCAAGAATCCAGCCAGCGCTGATGATATCAAGCCGCATGTTTCTTGAACCGAGCTGCCAAAGATTCCTGAGCCGGCGCCGATTGTTTTGGCCGTAATAGAATAGGTGAGTTCGCCCGGATCGTGATAAAGTGCCCTTCCTCCGGTTATTCGCCGTATTACAGAAGTTCCGTTTAATCTGCTTAAGTCTACTGCACGTTCGATATCCTGGTTTAGCCCTATTGTTATAGCGCCCGGACTCCAGGAATAGAGTCTAACGAAAACTGTCTCTGGCTCTGCTGCTGCCCTCGCAAACAGCCATTCGTCCATAGCCATATTGTAAAACGGGTCGCAGCTAAAAGTAGAATAGAAATATCCGTTTACCACAGGCAGAATTTATCAGAGAAATTTATCTGTGGCAACAGCAGTAAGTCAGAAAGTTTGGAATTTGTTAATTATTAAATCCGGCTGTTTAGCTGTTAGTTGGAACGAAGCTCGATGTTGTATTGCTTCATTTTCAAGCGCAGAGTGGATTCTGGAATGTTGAGCAGAGCAGCCGCATGTTTTTTTACACCCTTTTTGGTAGCCAGGGCTTTCATGATGAAATGCTTTTCATGCTCGGCTAAGTAGTCATAGAGCGAATAGTTATCGTCAAATTCGATGTCGCCATTTAGTTGCTGAGCCTGCCTGGCTGGCTTACTACCATTAGCTGAAGAGTCACCCTTGATAGACTGTGATACGATTTTGCTCTCAATTACTTTTTTATCACCTGCTAACAATATCAGTCTTTTGACTTCGTTTTGCAGTTCACGAATATTGCCCGGCCAGTTGTAATCGGACAACATTTGCAGTGCTTCAGGAGAAATCGTCTTACCTGAGTCTTCCAGAAAATGTGAAACAAGAAAGAGTATATCTTCGCGTCGCTCCCGTAGCGGCGGCAGGAGGAATGTCATAGCAGACAGCCTGTAATAAAGATCCTGTCTGAAAGTTCCTGCCTTCATCTCTGCTTTTAAGTCTTTATTGGTAGCTGAGACTATCCGTACATCGACTTTGCGGCAAGTTGTCTCGCCAAGTCTTATGATTTCTTTGCTTTCCAGCACTCTAAGAATCTTGGCCTGAATGCTTAGAGGCATATCTGCGATTTCATCCAGGAAAAAAGTTCCGCCGTCGGCCTCTTCGAACAATCCGATTTTATCTCTGTCGGCGCCTGTAAAAGCCCCACGGACATAACCGAACAGTTCTGATTCAAGCAGCGTCTCAGGCAGCGCGGCACAATTTACTGAGACAAATCTTTTGGCGCTGCGGCCAGAGTTGAAATGAATAGCCCGCGCCAGCAAATCTTTACCAGTGCCGGTTTCTCCCTCAATATTAATTGAGATATTTGAATCGACAACCTGCTTAACCTGCGCCAGTACTTCAAACATCTGCTCGTTTTGTGTTAGAATGCTGGGAAAGGCTGTTTTATCCTGAAGCTGATTTCTGAGTCTGCGGTTGTCCTCAAGCAGCGCGTTCTTTTGAATTTCGGCCCACTTAAATGAAATAAGATCAGCAAATCCAACTGCAAAATTTAGTTCAGTCTGTGAAAACGGGTCGAGCGACTGGTCTTCGGTCAGCTTGTCAATATACAGATAATACTTATTGTTATCTGCAGTAGCAAAGGGCACTACTATCACACTGGTCACTGTCTCAGGATTATGCGAAATCAGCTTGTTCACAAACGGGTCGCGCCGGCAGTCCAAAAGAAGAGTAGGTTTAGTTTCAGAAAATTCTTCACCTAACAGATTCTTGAAGTTGTTTTCGAATCTATTGGTTTGAATCCGGCTAAACTGAATGTTTGAGACGATTTTATTGTCCGAATCTTCCGGAGCATAAATCAAAGCTCTGTTAGCAGAGCATTTCTTTAAAAGTATATCAAGGATTCCCTGCACCGAAGAACTCTTGATGTCCGTAAATTCGGCGGCGCTAATTAGCTCACCAAATATTTTAAAACTGTTTTCCTGTGAAACCGAAAGAGCGACAGCCTGCTCAGAAAGCGAATGCAGATACTTGCTTATTGCACGGACTCTCGAGGTATCGCCCAATTTATTGAAATTCTTTTCTGCCCGGCTTAATCTCTTAAAACCCCGTGACAGCTCTCCGCATTGGCAGGAGTGAACACCATCAATGTAATCGCAATGGGAAACCCAATACTCTGCTTTAAGTCTCTTAAACAGTTTACGAGCTTCCTCCAAAAGGGAGTTTATTTTGTCGGTTTCAAGCTGTTCGCCACTCAGCCGTATTTCTGCTGCAACAAGCATCGTCCGGGCCAGGTCATAAGGATCGCCGACTTCTCGAAGAACCTCAACGGCTAAGTCAATATTTTCAATCGCCTCATCATAAGCCCCTTTTAGTACAAAGGCTTTAGCTATGAGTCGGCGGGATAGACCAATTTCTGCTTTTTCTCCCAATGCCAGGGCCAATTCCAAAGACTTCTGGCCGTATTTCATGGCATCATCAGCATTGTCCAGAGAGAGCTCGACCTCTGCCAACCTTCGTCCAGATTGTGTTACAAGGGCAGAATCCGGTGCCAGCATGATTCCTTTTTGATAGGCTTCGCTTAAGACAGCCTTGGCCTTAAAAAAGTCCCCTTTTTCCAAAAGGAGTTCACCGAAATACTTCAAATAATAAATTTTTTCACGCTTAAGACCTAGTGTTGATATTTTTTCTAAGGCCTTGTCAAATTTCCGACGGGCTTCATTAAAGTCTCTTCGGCGAAGCTGTAAATATCCCAGATCAAGCAGGTTATTAACCTGTGAAACTTCGTGATTGTTCTTTTCAAAGTACTTTAATGTCTCACTAAGTTTCTCTTCAGCCTCAGACCAGTATCCTAATCTTAGCTGTATTCTACCGAGATTACCCGTCATTTGGGCGCGCTTACGAGGATTATCACCTATAAGCTCTAATGCCTGCTCAACATGTTCCGATACAGCTTTATAATTCTTTCGGATATAACAAACGCGAGCAAGTTCACTTAAAGCATCACTTTGTCCTACCTTATCATTGCCTCTGCGATATGCTGCTAATGCATCTCTGGCCCTAATTTCGGCGTTCTTTAAATCACCAACTGCAGAATAAGACTGAGAAACCACCAGTTGTGCGCGGCCATAACAGCTATTTAAAGAAAAACCGGCCAAAAGCTTGACTGCTTTCAAACCGATTTCTAAAGCGTCTTTGTAATTGCCCTCAAAGTAACTTGCGGCACATTTTAATGACTGCCAGACTCCAAGCTCATAAGCTTTTTCTTTGAACTCTTTTTCTTTAAGGCCGCTCAACTCTTTTACTGCCCGAGCGTATTGGCGCTGCCTGAACAGTTCCTGCACGGCGAGAAGACGGCTATCTAAAATAATTTTAGGCGAGGAGACCTTCATTATTCCTTTTCCCATTAAAGAGAACCAGACCCTCCCAGATCACTTCTTTTTGTAAAGGTCAGTTTTCCTTATCGATTTCGTTCAATAAGCAGTTCTTACCTGTGCCTTGCGGGAAGTCCACTTATAGTAGCGATCCGCTACAAAAATAGACAACCTCGTCATTATTCCGGAAAACCAGCTCAGCAAATCATCACCGCTGTTTGGAATACCTGGTACTAACCCAGTCGGGGAGTTAGAAGAGGTACCAGCGTCATTTTCAACTGAATCTGGTGGTGTACCTGGAGCGCCGCTATCTCCGTCGTCGGCATCCCAGGGGTCTTCACCGGACAATGCTGGCACGGATAAAAAGCTTGCGAACAGCAACAACAAAGTCATCACTGTCAAAATGAGCTTGGACTTTCTCATTAAAATGCCTCCAATCCGGACCTTGAAATATAGGTCATTTTTCTTAAATAGCAGAAGTGGCGAGATTCACGTACTAGACGCATTTTCTGCTACTTCCATGCTAGCAAAAAACCTATATTATGTCAAGCTAAATGACGATATTGAGGGGTTGCCGCAGATTCTGCGCCAACTCCTCAAAAATCACCCGACAGATTAGTCTGCCAGCTTCTGTAACGACAGCAACGGCAAGATAGTTCGGCTTTTATGAAGAAAGATTCTAAATTGAATTTAGAAGTTCGCGAATGGCACTTGAAGCCATCTCGAATGTGATACCTTTCATGCACTTCATATACTTTGGACCTTTTTGAGGACACTTGTTTTTCAGGCAGGAAATGCAACCAAGTTGATTTAAGTAAAGCATTTTTTTTCTGGCAGCCAGCGGAGATGTTTCTTGGGGGTCATCAGCGCCAGACAATACGACTACGGCTGTGCCTACTGCTGCAGCCAAATGTGCCGCACCGGAGTCATTACCTATAAAGACAGCGGCATTTGAGAGAACAGAGGCCAATTCTCTGATTCCTGTCTTTCCTGCAAGATTAATTACTTTGGCTGGACCGGCTGATTCTGCAATGCTATTGCCTTCGGCTGCATCTTCTTTTTGACCGGTCAACAGCACCGTCAGATTAAGCTCTGAGACGAGCCATTTGGCCAGTCGGGTATAGTTCTCAACTCCCCAGCGGCGCGACTCAGCCACCGCCCGAAAAGCGATAACTGCATATCCGGCCGAGCTATTAACTCCAAAACCTTCCAGTAGCTTCACTCCCCTTGAAATATCATCATCACTCAAAAAGAGCTTTGGCTTGGAATAACTAGATTCTATACCGTACGAACGTCTGAGAAGATTGAGATAAGTTTCGCTGCGATGAGTGCTATTAATCGGCTCCGGCAGAGGCAAAGCTTTGGTCAGGAGCAGCCGCCTGCCATCTGCAATATATCCTATTCTTTCACGGACACCGGCCAGTTTGAAAGACGACGCCGAACTAAACGACGGCGGCAGTATAAAACCGGTATCGTATTTGCCCCTTTTGATGATATCAGTAAGTTTAAAAACTCCGGCCAAACCGTGTGCGTATCTGTCAGGGAAAGTTAATCTTTCATCAATAGCCTGATTGCCTTCAAATAACTCCGAGAGACCCTCTCTTATTAAAAGAGTAAGTGAACAGCCGGGAAAGGCCTCGCCTGTTTCACTAATCATGGGCATAGACATGATGCAGTCGCCCAGATGGTTTGGCGCTCGAACAATTATTTTATGGCTCATCAGCCGGGGAATTTACTCTCTATATCTATCTTGTTTAACAGATAGGATTCCAGTTCCTGCAAATACTTATCTTTTGTTTCCACATAGAAAATCCTGCTGACCAGATAAGTCAATTTTGAAATTTGCCCATCCTGATATCTTTGATCGGCGATTTTCAGGCGGTTGTCTGCCAGACCAATCTGCTTGCTGATGATATCAAGCCTGCGATAAGAGACGTCGAGCTGATTTATCAGATTTACAATCTGAGCCCTGACCTGTTTTTCGGTGCGCTGATATTCTAAACGTGACTGGTCTGCCTCAAACCAGGCGGCCTTTACTTCGGCGCTGCTGGCGCCGCCATCAAAGACCGGCACCCGCACATTAAGGCCGACCGTCCAGCCGGTAGTATTAATGTCATCATCTATTCGAGAGTCACTATACTCTGTTTCTACCTTTCCCCGCCCCAATGAATAGCCGGCAGTTATATCCCCCTGAATACCGAAAGCGGCAGCTGAAAACGAGGCTATCTTTTCAGCCCTTCTCAATTCAACTTTGGCTTTTCGAATGTCGGTGCTGCTTTGCCAGTTAGCATCCATTTGCTGTTTTTCAGATTCCGTTAAGTGTTCAGTAATGGACGGTTCTGTCAGCTCCAGAGCCTCCTGAGCATCCATATCCAAAAGCAGGGCCAGCTCTCTTTTCTGGTCACGCCATTTGGTCTGAAATTCAAACCGCTCCAGCTCTGCATCCAGCATAGCCGAAGTTGAGGTCAGCAGTTCTTCTTCGGAAACTACCCCATCGGTGAATTTGCTCGAATCAATTCCGGCTTTAAGCCTGGCCGACTCCAATTTGTCAGCGTAGATACTCGCTTTTAAATCTGCCTGAAGCAGGTCCAGATAAGCTGTTGTTACATCTTTCTCGAGTCCGGCTTGTTCCTGAATTCTGGTGTAGCCGGCAATCTCTTTGTTTGCCTTTCTGACATCAAGATCGTGTTTGGCTGCAGAGGGCCGAAACAAAGGCTGAGTCAGCCTGAAATCAAAAAATCCCCTTCTGCTCTTTTCATTTACAAATGCCCCTCCGGAAATAGGATTGCCGCTTAAGTCGAGCCGTCTGGTATCGGGATATTGGTCGTCATTGTCAGTCAGATTAGCCGTAATTGTTAAAGCTCCGCCTGTTATCAGGCTTTGTTTTAATTCCACAAACGTCCTGAAGCTCAATTCCTTTGTTTTATAAAGTTCTTTTTGCGACGAGCCCCCAAAAAACCTGAAAGATTCATCTACCGAGTAGGCCGGTAGCGAACCGTTTATCGAAATCTCCGGAACATAGAAATTTATTCTCTTGGCTTTGTAATTCTGTTCGGCGACTTCCGATCTTCCTCTGATAATATATCCTCGCGGAGTCTTGTTGACTGCTATTTCAATAGCCTGCTCCAATGAAATTTGCCTGGACCAAATCTGCGGCACCAGGCAGCTGCTCAAGACAAGTGCAAAAAAAATCGGCATCAAATGATGCCGCATATGCGGTTTCAATAAATTAACATTTTCAAACATTGTCATCCCTCTAAAACAGTTTTTGATTATTCATATCGTAAAGCATCGATTACGTCAAGATTGGCAGCCTTGTAAGCCGGGTATAAACCGAAACTGACACCTACCGCAGTTGATACGCTGACCGCCAAAAAAATTGAGAAGTATGACACCACTGTCGGCCAGCCGGCATAAAAACTAATCCCGCGCGATATTATCAAACCCATAGCCAGTCCGACAGCACAACCTATCAGGCAGATAGTGACTGCTTCCATCAAGAACTGCCGCAGAATATCATCTCTTTTGGCACCAACCGCCCGGCGTACTCCAATTTCTCTGGTGCGCTCCAAAACCGTTGCCAGCATTATATTCATAATGCCGATACCGCCGACCAAAAGTGACAAGCCGGCTATAGCTCCCATGACTATGTTAAAAATTTGCTGTGTTTTTTGCGATTGCCGCAAGAGCGACTCTGGCACTACAATTTCATAATCAGCTATTCCGGCATGTCGGCGCTGCAGAACTTTTTCAATAAGCTTTGAAACAGCCGAGACGTAAGCCAAATCTTTAACAGTAACTGTCAGCTGATCAATTTCCGGGGTGTTATAATTTTGAGTGGTGACAGACTTTGATATCATGAAGAAGTGCCCTCCCCCCGAAGCGTTCCTTTTGGCCTCGACCCGGTCGAATTTTTTAACAGCTGTATTTAGGGGAATGTAAATATCTTCATTAAAATTCTTTAACTCGAACCCCTCAACTTTGCCTCTGCCGATATATTTATCCTGCATTACACCAACTACTGTAAAATCCATATCGCCAATACGGACAGATTTTCCGAGGGCATCCTCGAAAGTAAACAGCTGCCGCTTGGCCTTGGCACCCAGCACACAGACCTGCCTGAAATCTTCGTTATCAGAATCAGTTATAAAACGCCCCTGCTCGACTCCTATAGATGAAGAATAGACAAACTCAGGAATTGTCGCCACAACCCTGACAGAAGCTTCCTGACTTCCGTTAAATACCGATGGAATAGGTTCGTATCGCTGCGGGACAACACCTGCTACCAGATTTTCAAATTTCTTGATGTTTTCCCCATCTGCCAGCGAAAGCCCCGGTGAGCGATGCAACCCCTGGTCACTGGTACGGATTTGTTCCGGCACCACCGCATTGATTATAATATTATTGATTCCTAAGATAGAAATTTGTTCAAGGACTTCTTCTTTGGCCCCCTCGCCAATCGAAAGCATAGCCACTACCGCTGCCACGCCAATAATGACGCCGAGCATGGTTAAAAATGTGCGCAGTTTATGAGAGCTTAATGAATCAAGAGATACCTGAACAACCCGGCGATAGTCCATCAACCTCCCCGTTTCCCTTTATTTGATCCCGAACGTTGCATCTTCATTCTAGGCTGACGCCCTTTATTGATCTCAGGCTCAGTCGCTTTGTCGCCGGCCAGCTGCCGCTCATCAAGAGTGGGGTTAACCAGGCAAATAGTTTCCGTGCCTTCAAGCCCTTCTAAGATTTCGATAGACATATCATTGCGGCGGCCGACTTGTACTTCCTGTGCTTTTTTATTCTCAAAATAAACCACCGTTCTGCCGTCTCTTTCAAAAACTGCTTCAAGCGGCACCGAGATAACATCCTGAAGTCTATGAATAACAATTCGAGCCGCTGCCGACATGCCCGGTTTGAGACGATCGGTTTCGTCCTCAATAGCGATTTCGACATCAAATACATTGATTTTTGAGTTAGGGTCTTTGCGGCGGGCCAGAGTGCTCTTCTTGGTTACTATCCCCCGGTAAGTTTCGTCGGGGAA
>JADFPZ010000197.1 GCA_022562075.1 Candidatus Zixiibacteriota bacterium
GGATTTAGACCAGCTGCTCCATCCGACTATAGATCCCAAAGCCAAGTATGAAGTTATTACCACCGGCCTGGCGGCTTCACCGGGAGCGGTATCCGGTAAAGTCTATTTCACTTCTGAAGACATTATGGCTCTGGGTGCCAAGGTTAAAGGGATTTTAGTCCGTGAAGAAACCAACCCTGATGACATAGAAGGAATGCATGCCGCAGTAGGTATTCTTACGTCTCGCGGCGGTATGACATCACATGCGGCAGTAGTAGCCCGTGGAATGGGCAAGTGCTGTATCTGTGGCGCCGAGGCGGTACGTGTAAACGCCGCTAAAAAACGTTTTCAGGTAGGCAAGCTGACAATCAGAGAAGGCGAAATTATTACTCTGAACGGTTCGACCGGTCAGGTCATAACGGGTGAAGTTGCCACAGTAGAGCCGGAACTTTCTGTTGAATATGCAGAGTTCATGAGCTGGGCAGATGACGTACGCACGCTCAAAATACGCACCAACGCCGATTCGCCCGCCGATGCCATTCAGGCATTAAAGTTTGGCGCCGAAGGTATCGGACTTTGCCGGACCGAACATATGTTTTTCGCCGAGGCTCGCATTCCTATAGTGCAGCAGATGATAGTTGCTGAAACCGCCGAGGAACGTCAGCAGGCGCTGGACAAACTTCTGCCGATGCAAAAGAAAGATTTCAAAGCAATTTTTTCAGTTATGAACGGGCTGCCAGTCACAATCAGAACTCTGGATCCGCCGCTGCATGAATTTCTTCCCAAAAAAGAAACGATAGAACTAAAACTGGAAGAACTGGACAAGAAATCAGACCGCTACGAAGAGGATTTTGAAGAACTGACTCGCCTGATTCGCAGAATTGACGAACTTACCGAGTTAAACCCTATGCTCGGCCATCGCGGCTGCCGGCTGGGTATCGTATATCCGGAAATCACCGAGATGCAGGTCAGGGCTATTTTAGAAGCTGCCTGCGAACTTACCAAAGATAGAAAAAAGGTCTTCCCTGAGATTATGGTGCCGCTGGTGGGGCATATTAACGAATTTAAACATCAAAAAGAAATAATAGACCGAATCGCGATCGAAGTAATTACCAAATACAAAGTTCGCAACTTGGAATATCTGGTGGGAACTATGATCGAAATTCCCCGCGCAGCGCTGACCGCTGACGAAATCGCAACAGAGGCGCAGTTCTTTAGTTTCGGTACCAATGATTTAACTCAGATGGCCATGGGTTTCTCACGGGATGATGCCGGCAAGTTTCTGCAGTACTATCTTGAAAATGGTATTTTAGAGACTGATCCGTTTGTTTCAATAGATGAGTCCGGTGTAGGTCAGCTTATTAAGATGGGCTTTGAAAAAGGAAGAGCAACAAACCCTGAGCTTAAAATAGGTATCTGCGGTGAACATGGCGGCGACCCCAGCTCAATAGAGTTTTGCCACAAAATCGGATTAGACTACGTTTCCTGTTCGCCCTACAGAATTCCGATAGCGCGCTTGTCAGCGGCCCAGGCGACACTTAAGTACAACGGTTCTGGCGGAAAAAAGAAGGCCGCAAAAAAGGCAAAAAAAGGAAAGTGACCAGATAGCTTCTTTTTTGCCGGGGGGGCTGATAAACTTGTGAAACACAGCCTTGCTATAAATTCCTGCAATTTGAACAGAACTGTGCAGAGCTAATGAAACATCAGTTAGAAGGTATCTTTCGACCCGCGTCAGTAGCCGTCATTGGAGCTTCTACCCGCAAAGGAACGATAGGCCGAGAGACGCTTCATAATATCTTGATGGCCGAATTTTGTGGCAAAGTTTTTCCGGTCAATCCCAAAGCCAGCGTTATTCATTCAATAAAAGCCTACTCAACCATTCTCGACGTTCCCGATGCGGTGGATCTGGCTATTATCATAGTGCCCAAAGACGCTGTCGCCGGTGTCGTCCGGCAATGCGGTGAAAAGGGTGTCAAAGGAGTTGTTGTTATCTCGGCAGGATTTTCCGAGGTTGGCAAAGACGGTAAAAAGAAAGAATTAGCGGTTCTCAAAGAAGTTCATCGCTATGGCATGCGCATGATAGGGCCAAATTGTTTTGGGGTAGTCAATACCGATCCGAAAATCAGCCTTAACGCTACTTTTGGAAAGATATTCCCTAAAAGGGGCAGAGTAGGTTTTATTACCCAGTCTGGCGCTATGGGTGAAGCCATAATGAATCATGCCAATGAGCTGGGTATTGGATTCTCAATTGTCGCATCAATCGGCAATAAGGCCGATATTTCTTCGAATGATATACTTGATTATTTAAAAGACGACCCGGATACAGACATAATTTTAATGTATCTGGAGAATTTTGGTAATCCCAGTAATTTTATTCGCATCGCCCACCAGGTATCCCGTACGAAACCTATCGTGGCGGTTAAATCCGGCCGGACCAGTCTGGGTGCCAAGGCGGCTTCTTCGCATACCGGGGCTTTGGCCGGACTTGATGTCGGCGTTGACGCCCTGTTTAACCAGACCGGCGTCATAAGAGTCGATACGGTGCAGGAATTATTCGATGTGGCAGCGGCGCTCTCGTTACAGCCAGTCCCCAAAGGAAACCGGGTGATGGTAGTGACTAATGCCGGAGGACCGGGCATTCTGGCAACAGATGCTTTGATAAAAAACGGTATGGAAATGCCGGCTATGTCACCGGCGACTGTAAAGATGCTAAAACAATCTATTTCGGCCGAAGCCTCTTTTTCAAACCCGATGGATATGGTAGCCGGGGCTGGCCCCAGAGAGTTTAAGATTACTCTTGATGCCATAAAAAATGACAAACGCTATGATACAATCGTACCTATCGTAGTGCCGCCTGTTACTATCGACCAGATGCAGGTAGCCGAAAGCATTTATGAATCAGTTAAAAATACAGACAAAAGCATACTGGCCTGTTTTATGGGAGTTGGTGAAAGCTCCAAAGCTATTGAGTACTTAAAAAGCAAAAGCATTCCGGTCTATAAATATCCTGAGTCGATTGCCTTAGCTCTGGCCTCTATCAATAATTACCGGCAGTGGCTAAAGAGACCAAAGGGAAAGTTTAAGAAATTTAGAGTAGATGGCGAACGAGTGACGCAGATAATTGCTAAAGCCAGAGAGCAGAAGCAGAAAGCTATTGTAAGCGAAGAAGCCATAGAGATACTAAAAGCTTATGGCATTCCGGCGGCAGGCTACAAGTATGCCTGGTCACAAGAGGAAGCAGTAACAGCCGCAAAAAAGATAGGTTATCCGGTGGTCATGAAAATCAATACACCGGTGCTGCTGCACAAAACCGAAGCCGGCGGGGTACGGGTGGATTTGCGAAACGCCGACGAAATAAAACAATCGTTTGTGAAACTTCACTCTAAAATAGACAAACTCAAAAAGGGAGAAAAATTTTCGGTAGCAATTCAAAAAATGGTCAAGCATGGCGTAGAAACAGTAATTGGCATGACTACCGATCCGCAGTTCGGACCTTTGCTGATGTTCGGGCTGGGCGGTATATATGTTGAGATCATGAAAGATGTTTCATTTCGTATAAATCCGCTGTCAACTCAGGATGCCAAAGAGATGGTCAGGTCGCTGCGCTCATATCCTCTTTTGACAGGTTTCAGAGGAGCAAAACCGGTGCAGATAGCGACTATAGAAGAAGTACTGCTTCGTCTGTCACAACTTGTCCGAGATTTTGACTGCTTCAAAGAAATAGATATAAACCCCTTTATTGCCAGCCCGATTACAAACAATTGTAAAGCCGTCGACGCCCGCTTCATTCTTAACGATTAGATCTAATTGCTGATATATGTTGACCATGTTCAAGTTACTTCTTAGACTAAATATATTAGCGATGGTCCGAAGACAGGAAGGTATCTATGCGGTATGAGCTAAAATCAATAAGCAGCTGGTCTTATATAAAGGTCATGTTTTTCGTGAACCTGATAGTAGGATTCGTCCTGGGGATTTTTGCCGGAATTTTCAGCGGAGTTTTCATGTCAATAGCTGCCGAGCTAATGTTCTTTCCGGAAGATGCCTTCGATATGCAGACCGGCTTTCCCATCGCCATTTATGTCTTTGTCATGGGCATTATGTTTTCTTTAGGGAACGCCGTATTCGGAACTTTATTCGGGGCGATTATTGCCGGCTTCTATAATCTGATAGTCAGAATGACAGGTGGCTTGGAGTTTGTTTTAAAACCGATGGCAAATGATTCGGCAGCCGGGCCAATAGCCGCTCAGGCAAGTCTGGAATCTCTGGCTGGTCAGCCAATAAAAGCAAAATATATAGTGCCGCCTCCTCCGCCTCCGGTTTCAGGCAGCGCCAAACCGGCAAATGCAGATACAGACACTCACACCGAATCTACAGCATCACCTCTTCCGCCGCCGCCTGCTTCAAAAGAAGCAGAGAAAGACGACGACAGAGACAATCATAGATTCAAACCACCCGATTATTTAACTAACGACTAATCCTTTAAGCAAATATAATTATGTCTGATTCAAAAGTAAGAGTGCGCATCGCACCGTCGCCGTCGGGATATCTTCATGTCGGCACCGCCCGAACTGCTATTTTCAATTTTCTGTATGCCCGTCATCATGGCGGCAAG
>JADFPZ010000198.1 GCA_022562075.1 Candidatus Zixiibacteriota bacterium
TTAGCGGCAAAAAATAATAAAAAGACCGGCTTAAATGCCGGTCTTTTTTTTTGCAGACAATCGTGATTCTTGCTATTATTACTTGTACTTTTTCTTCATATCTTGATATGACTGTTTGATGAGCTGTTTTAAAACTTTCATGTCTATATCTTCAAGTTTCTTAATATAGAGACAGCCCTTGCTAGTTTTATGCTTACCCAGCTGCTTCATCAACGATTCATATTTGTCAAACCCTGGCGTAATATAAATCGTCAGGTTTTGCTTTCGAGGTGAAAATCCGGTTATTAACCAATCTCCTTCACGACCACTATCAGATTTGTAATGAAAACGGCCAAAACCAATCATGCTTGCTCCCCACATCTTCGGCTCTTCTTTTGTCACCTGCTTCATGAGTTTCAGTATTGCTTCTGAGTCTTTTCGTTTCTGGCCAGATTCTACCTTGCCTATGAATTTAGCAACAGATAACCTAGTTTCTTTTGTTTTGACTTCAGCCATTTTATATTCCTCTTAAAGTTTCTATATTATAGTCCACAGCTTTGCCGCAGGCAACTCTATTTCATCAGGCTTTTTTTCTGCTAGAGAGCATCTTGCCAATTAGCCCAGGATTTATGCGATTTAATAAATTCTGAATTGAAATCTTGTCGCAGCATTTTAACATCATTTGATAGTTTTAAAAAAGTTTACTGACTTTTAGCACGGCGCGGGTGTCTGACCGCCCCTGAAAATAAAATCTACCAAATATGTCAAATCGAGTATGTTAGATGGGGTTCCGTCATTATTGACATCAGCTTCTTCGATACATTCTGGTTTCGATCCACCGCGGAATATGAAATCTACAAGAAATGTAAGATCTAAAATATTCAAATCATCGTCGTTATTGGTGTCCCCTCTCACACAATCCAGACAGGCTGAGTTATCGCACAGGGATAAGCTGTCCGCGACCACTACGTCTTCTGTAATAGTTGCCGTGCTATTAATCAAAGCGCCCGAATCAACAAGCGTTTGAGTTGAGCCCGTGATTGTAGCCGCATCGGATGCGATAGTAGCAGCGACCGATTCATTGCAGCTACTGTTGCCAAATCTGTCTGTTTTTATCAGATAGACATCCCTGTTACCTCGCCCAAAACTATCGGTATTACCTGTAATAACAAAACCGGAGTCCGTTGTTTGCTCTACTGACCATCCGAAATCATTGCCCGAGCCGCCATAGGTCTTGCTCCAAAGCAGATTACCGTCTGAGTCGAGCTTCACGAAATAAACTTGAGTTGCCATACCAAAACTAAGAGTGTAACCAGTGATAACGTAACCGCTGTCTAACGTTTGTATTACAGAATGCCCGTAATCTGATGAAGCGCCCCCATAGGTTTTAGACCAGATCACGTTACCGTTCATATCCGTTTTTATTACATACAAATCGAACAGCCCGGCGCCGAAGCTATTAGTATAACCGGCTATGATAAAGCCGCCATCAACAGTCTGCTTAACGGAGTAGCCGTAATCTGAAGAACTTCCCCCGTAAGTTTTTGTCCACATCACATTGCCAATGCTGTCTGTTTTGATCAGATAAACATCGGCCGAGCCCGCACCAAAACTAAAAGTTTCCGCAACTAATACATATCCGCCGTCATCCGTCTGATGCACAGCTCTCAGGTAATCTCCGCTTGAGCCACCGTAAGCCCTTGTCCACAGTGTATCACCAGAATTATTAATTTTGATTAAATAAACATCGTGCTGGCCTGCTCCGAAGCTGCTGGTATGAGCTGACACTATGTAACCTCCGTCAGTTGTTTGCTGCAGAGAATATGCTCCATCTGCTGACCCGCCCCCGTAGGCCTGCGTCCATTCTACCAGCCCCAGGGAATCACACTTTATGAGATATATATCGTGACTGCCTGCTCCGAAACTTCCGGAATGGGCGCCGATGAGGAACCCGCCATCTACCGCAAGATCTATTGTCCAGGCGTAATCAATGTTACCCGCGCCATATGTCTTTGACCATAGCTTCTTGCCACTTTTGTCGGTGCGAATCAAATAAACATCTCGGCTCCCGGCTCCAAAACTGGTGGTGTAGCCGGCTACGATATAGCCACTATCCATTGTTTGCTTGACCGCATAGCCATAGTCCACACCGGTGCCTCCAAAAGTTATTTGAAAGGTTTCCTGCGCACTGCTTCCCGAAAAAGAAAGAAATGCAGATAAGGCGACAATATTTATAATTCTAAAACACATAAAACCAATAAGGCGGTTAAAAGCGAGAACTTAGGGCTCTATTTTGATAAGGAACATTTATACAAGCGTCCTCAATTCAATAATATATTATAATAAATAAGTTGTTGTTTGCAAGCCAATAATTATACAATTCTTGGAGATAACAGTATTCGACCTACGATTTGAGCCCGAAATTGTTTACTGTAATACCGAAGCCTTTTCGGTCGAGTCTGGCGGCAACATCTTATAATTGGGCAAGTAATACATTGACGGCATTTCTTCAAAAGTGCCAAGTGACAATTCTGAAGCAAATAAATAGGTGCTGCCCATAAACTCCGATCTGGGGGAGTTTTTATTCGGGAGAAAGCGCTCTTTTGAGACTGGATCGGTAAGACCACCACAGTACCTGAAAATATTATCCAAAAATTTTGACATATTTGCCGAATCAGCGAAAAAGAAAGATTCAAAGCCAAGCATTTGCATATAGCTGCTGTCGACTATGGCGGAGCGTGAAGGATCAACACAGCCTGTTAGTTCAACTCCGAGTTCATTTATGTATCGGGCTGGGTCTTGCACGAAGACCTTTAGGCATGGCGTTCAGCAAAACCCTAGCGGTCGACCATTAACAAAAAGAGCAGGCAAACGTTTGTTAAGTATCGCCTTGCGGACCGGACAGCGATCATTTAACGTAATTCGCCCATCTGACATCAATAAATGCGGAAAAGGATTACGAAGTGTGTCGGCTTTGACGGATTTATTTGAACCATCGGCATCAACATAGCTTGCCGGGATATTATCATTTTCGATCAGAACCTTTTGAGTTGTACAGCCAAGCCCAAAAACCGCAATTGTCAAAACATATAATATCCGCATACAGGATCGAGTATTCATTATTCCCTCCCTATTCATTTAATTTGTTCTATGCGGATTATATCACATCTTAAAAAAATGGTTCCAAATCTCTTCTCAGATTAGTATTCTCTTCTGGTTGTAGATAGATATGCCATAGAATTAATAATGCAATTGGAGAAAAGATGAAGAAAATATTGATTGTCTCTGCCAGCTTATTGCTTCTCATATTTTTGGTCCAAAAGTTTGAACTACTTGATGCTAAGGCAGAGAATACAAATGACACGAGCATATCAAAAAGGAGTGATCCATTAAAAAAGAAAGTTATTGGTATAGGCGGTATATTCTTTAAGTCCAAAGACCCGCAAAAGATAAAAGACTGGTACGAACAGCATCTTGGCATGAAAATGAATGAATACGGCGCCATGTTTGCGTTCCGAAGCACCGATGAGCCTGACAAAAAAGGCTATCTGCAGTGGGGCCCATTTAGTGAAGATACCAAGTATTTTCAGCCTTCGGAAAAAGAATTCATGATAAACTACCGCGTAGCTGACCTGGAATCGCTCCTTGAAGAACTTCGAGCTGGCGGCGTAGAAATAGTGGACACAATAGAAACTTATGAGTACGGCAAATTTCTCCACATCATGGATCCCGAAGGAAACAAGATTGAGCTATGGGAGCCGGTCGACAGTGTCTTTACCAAGCTATATCAGGGAACAACAACTCACTAAGTTCTAGGCCGGCCACAACCAGCCAAAAGCACCGGCGGTCACCAGTGAATAAAGCAGACCGTCAAACATTGACTTGAAAGTCGTGCACCAACTGCGACCGTACCAAATAGAGTTCTGCATGAGCCCTATTGAATAACCAACAAAAGCGGTAATGCCTGCAAAACGGAACACTTCAAGATACGCAGATTCTGGTCCAAGCGCTCTCCCGGCAACATAAGCTGCCATGATGCTAACTACTATGCTGTAAAGAAACCACTGTACCAGATTCTTGGTCATGTTGGGTGGTCCGCTGGGCATGACAGACATAATTGCTACCGGACCTGCCGTAGTCTTTTCGATATACTCCGGCGATTTCATCGCTTTTGTACTTCCACAGTGCGGAATAAAATAATCACCGGGCTTAATGCTTCCGCGGCGGAACGCCTCCATCACCTCATCTTCATTTGACACTTTGCCAAAATCAGACTTATGGTAGCCCAAAAACATGTGGATTATCGTACTCACTACAAATACAAACACAGCCGATACCAGGATCGGCAGCCATAAAGATAGTATTGAGACCATTGCCTCCTCCTTTGATTTGAAGCTCAAATATATGAAAGTTTTTTGATGAAAGTAAAGGCACGATCTACTTTCAAATATCACTTATTTAACTAATAAACTGAACTTATAAAAATTCTTCTTCTGTCTGTTTGCGGATTTCGCGGCAGCGCTCGGCAACCTGCATTGTGTCTATCTGGTGCCGGCTCAGTACCTGTGCGGTAACTTCAACGGCAGCTTCG
>JADFPZ010000199.1 GCA_022562075.1 Candidatus Zixiibacteriota bacterium
ATACGTTTGGGATTTCGTATACGAAAAAGGTCGCAATCTTGCTTTTTCTGTCGATTTCTACTCTATTCAAAAAATTACTAATAACGCCTTTGACCCGTCCAGGGTGTTTAGAATGAAGCTTGCTAAGGGCACTGTTAGATAATCTTGAAATCTCGTCAACTGCTTTGTCGATATCAAGAGCTGGTCTTACTTTGCTCGTTAACTGTTTCAGTTCAGCTTCCAATTTGACTTTCTCTCTACGTAGATTTGACATTCTCTTTAGAATTGAATCGAAGTCGCCTCCGGCCTCGAGCGCAGTAGTTAGGATTTCAAGTTAAATCCGCTTTACTCGGTTTCCGCATATCCTTTAGTGGATTTGATAAGCTCGACAGCTTTTTTGGTATTCCATACCGCGTTGGCTATGAAACGATAGTTGGTCATTGAGGCTTCAAATCCGTTGCCTTCGGGGACGATGGCAGAGGCGGTCGCATCCCATACTACAGCAACTTCAAATCCTTCTTCCAACAGGTCACGCATGTGCGATTCGACGCAGAGATTTCCGGACATGCCGGCCAAGATCACCTTATCGATACCACGCTTGCGCAGCTGAAGAGCAAGGTCGTTCTGCTGAGGTCCATATATTTTGTGAGGACTCGTCACTACTGTTTCACCATCCTCGATGTACGGCTTGTAGCGTTCCAGCCAGTCGGGTCCTGATCCGTCGAAATCCTCAAGGCTTAGCGGGTCCTTGCGATCAAACATGCCGATATTGTGCATGAGCACTTCAAGAGCGCCTTCAAACTGCCAGCTGTGATCAGTGGGATAGTAGTAGTGAGGGGAAATAAACACCGGCATGCCATTTTCCTTGGCTACTTTGAAAAGGGACTCAAGGTTTTCGACCGTGTTGTTTGCCTCGACACTTTCGGACACGACTCCCCAGGCCACACCGCTCGGAGATAAAAAGTCGTTTTGCGGGTCGGTGATGACCAGCGCGGTGCGTTCAGGATCGATCTCCATACCGGGATCGGGGAGTGCCACCAACGATGCCGCCAATAATGACATCAGAGCCAGCAGAATAGAAGCTTTCTTACTCCAGTTTCTTAACATGAAATTGCCTCCTTAAGCTTAAAATTAAAAATAATGTCTCGGCGCGATACCTGTACAACTCAGTACCTGCCGAGTAATTGTAGACAACGATACCCCGGCTTCATGTTACTGTCAAGAGCCATAGTGGAGTAATAAGGTCTTCTGTGTGTCTTTTTAGTGGTCTTGCCGCTTTTCTGACTGTTAATCAGGGGGGCGTGGCAGACAGTAACTTAGGTCGTGTGAGTAATTGGTGGAGCTGGGAAATACTGATAACTACTTTCTGCAACCCCTTGATTAATAGGTGATTACACCGCAAGTCAAAGCCCACTAAGGAATTAGTCTTTTCGTATTCTTTTTTTTAGTTTTGTCTGCTCTTGTCTGTTTTGACCAACGATGGACACAAAATGGTCACAGAGTACGGTTTGCAAACTTTCACTCTTTTATCAGAATTTAACTATCATTACCTAACTGCCGTAAAGTTAGAAATCGTGTCTTTTGAGCTGCGTCACAAATCTTTGGGATGAAACAACACTGCCTTCATATAGCCCTCTTACAATAAATTGACGTAGTCGGTAAAATCATGTATTCTGTACAATAAGTTTGATTATAGAAAGGTGATGCCTTTGACGAACAGTGGGCAATCTGACCATCTCCAAGAAGCGGTCAGCGAACTACAAGCAATCAATTCACTCATAGAGCGTATCTGTGGAGTTCGTGAGACAAATCACATTATGTCAATTATAATCAATGAGCTTGTCAGACTAACTGAGGCAGACCAGGGTGTGATAAATCTAATATCTTCAGATGAGCAAAGCAAGGACAGGACTATTGTTCGAACGAAGCCACACGACCCGGACGAAATACCTTTCCGTGCCAGTGAGCAAATTTCCGGCTGGGTTTTGAGAAACCAAACTGTGCTTTTGATTAAGGATATGAAATCAGATGTCAGGTTTCGTGACTTATCGTTGGATTCAGACGAGTTCACATCTCTGATATGTGCTCCTATGATTGTTAGAGGGGATGTCGTCGGGATAACCAGTCTGGTGCGACAAGATGAAAGAGGTTCTTTTAACGAAAACCATGTCCGGCTGGCAGGTATTATCAGTTCTCAGTCGGCACAGATTCTTTCTAACGCTCTATTACTGGAAGAGCTGGCCAAAAATAATGAGCTATTAGAGGAATCTCATCGGCAGCTCGAAAAGGAAAATGTGCGTCTGGCCGATGTAATCTCAGCGGGATTTTCCTTCGAAGGTATCATTGGGCATTCCAGAGCCATACGACAGGTGCTCACTCTAGCTTCAAAGGTGTGCGGAAACGATTCACCTGTATTGATAATGGGTGCAACCGGAACCGGCAAAGACCTCATTGCCCGCGCCATCCACTACAGCAGCCGTCGTCGCAAGGGCCCATTTGTTATAAAAAACTGCGGCGTCAAAACAGAGACACTTCTGGAATCGGAACTATTCGGCCATGTCAAAGGAGCATTCACGGGTGCCGACCGCACCAAGCCGGGACTTTTTAGCGAGGCCGATGGCGGCACGATTTTCCTTGATGAGATTGGAGATGCACCGATGTCAACCCAGACGGCAATTCTGAGAGTCATCGAAAATGGCGAAATTCGTCCGGTGGGCGCCTCAAAATCTGAGTTTGTCAATGTTAGAGTGATTTCGGCTACCAATCGGGATCTTAAGAAGGCAATTGAATTAAAGGAATTCCGCAGCGATTTGTTCTACCGTATAAATGCGGTTACAATTAATGTGCCTCCACTAACAGAACGTCTCGATGATATACCTCTTTTAGTCGAGCATTTTCTTAAAAAGCAACGGATAGGAATGCAGAACGAAAACCTGTCAATTACTCCCGAGGCCCTGGCCGTACTTCAGAAATATTCCTGGCCGGGAAATGTTCGACAACTAGCAAACGAAATCGAGCGAGCTTCGTTGTTATGCGATGTAGAAGGCTTGATTGACGTCACTGACCTTTCAGAGGAAGTGACACTTGGCGCCGGAACATCGGTATCGTCCGCAGCCGCTGGTCAATTACGCAGAGCTGTCGAGAAGCTCGAACAGGAAATGATAATTCGAACTTTAAAGGAGACGAAAGGCAATATACAGAAAAGCTCTCGTTTCCTCGGTCTGTCACGAAAAGGATTAAAGGATAAGATCAACCGTTATGGTCTTTCGGTTCAGGATGACGATTGATTGGTCTTTTCAAGAATCCGTAGGAATTCGAGATGGTTGTTTAGTGGTTTCCAGAGTCATAATTCTGTCTGATTGTCTTCTATGAGATCCTTAAATCTTGGATATTGTCGCAACGGTTCCCACAAAGGATCTATTCTCAAATATGCGGTCGAAGTAAACCCGGGGATACTCATTATTAGCTCAAGCTGCTCTAAGGCTTCATCGTACAGACCGAATATGACAAGAACTTCGGCAAAGTTAAAAAGTAAAAATGGGGAGTCAAAATAATCGTCCTTGGTAGAGAGTAAATCGAGTGCAATTCTACTGTGTGTTATTGCTGAATCCTGCTGTCGCAGCCCGGCATAGGCCAATCCCAACGAACTGTGAAACCAGGCGTCATCCCTAGACTCTTCAATCTTGTGATCCAAAATAATTTTGACAGAATCGGCGTATACTTTCTCTTGTTCCGGTTCCCCGTTCAGACGGTTATGCTGTGCTTTGAATAAGTAGTATGCAACTGTGTCCGTATTGGGTATCAGAAGAGTCATCTGCGGTGTGACATTAATCATTTTGAGCAGCCACCAGTAATATCTGGATTCTCGCAGATTGGTAAAATTCATTGCATTACTCAAAATTCTTTGAGATTCGGCTATGTCTCCGGCTCTTAGAATCGGCAGACAGGCTCGATAAACATGAGCAATGCTAAAATCCGGCGCGATGTCAACGGTCTTTTGCAGATATGAATCAGCTTCATCATATCTGCGCAAAATCCCCAGGGTGACAGCAATAGTGAAAAATTTCAAATGGGAGCGAGGGTCCAAAAGAAGCGCTTTCTTTTGAAGTTTCAGAGATTCATGAATTTTACCCTGTCTGCGTTGTACCGCAGCAACTGCTGAATATAGATTGCTGTTGTTTGGATCTATAGCCAGTCCCTTTCGGAACTGGTCCAAGGCGTTGTTATAATCGCGCAGGCAATGATAATAGTAGTAGCCCAGTGCAACGTAACTCTTCGGACTCTTTGTACTTAATTCAATCGCTTGATTTGCATTATCAAAAGCACTCTGGCACCGTTCTTCAGACCTGTCATAATATTCCCAATAGATACTGGAATGAACCCGCGACAGCATCGCGTATGCTTCAGCCAGATTTGAATCCAGATCTATAGCCTTACCGTATAACTCGCCTGCTGTTTCCATATCAATTCTTTCCCAGCCACGATAATAATAGTGATTCCCCCGAAGATAAAAATCATAGGCATCCGGATTGGCAGTCGTTGACAGAAGAAGCCTGGAGGCTGTGTCGGTATCCAAAGCTAAATTGAG
>JADFPZ010000200.1:0-281 GCA_022562075.1 Candidatus Zixiibacteriota bacterium
AAGCAGCATCAGCGCGAAGCGGAAATTGTTACTTCGGCCGGACAAAAAAAAGCAGTGACAATTGCTACAAACATGGCCGGTCGCGGTACGGATATTCGACTTGGCGAGGGTGTCAAAGAAGCCGGCGGGCTGCACATTGTTGGCACAGAGCGACATGAGTCGCGGCGAATTGACCGGCAGCTTCGTGGACGTTCCGGCCGTCAGGGTGACGCGGGTTCATCGCGCTTTTTCCTGTCACTCGAAGACGACCTTATGCGTCTGTTCGGGGGAGATAAGTTAGG
>JADFPZ010000200.1:291-4559 GCA_022562075.1 Candidatus Zixiibacteriota bacterium
TGATGGACAAGATGGGCGTGCAGGAGGATGAAGTTATCACACATCCGATGGTGACCAAAGCCATCGAACGCGCTCAGATAAAAATTGAGGCCCAGAATTTTGCCATCCGCAAACATACTCTTGAGTATGACGACGTTATGAATGTCCAGCGCAAATGGATTTATGAACGCCGCCTGGCTGCTCTGGAAAGACCGTCTATCAAAGACGAGGTAGAAGAGCTGATCGAATCGGTTCTGGCCGGTATGCTTGATGATTACTGCCCGGAGGGACAGCACCCCGAAGAATGGAACATGACCGGTTTTACCGAAGACCTTCGTAAAATATATCTGGTAAATCTCTCGATAAAAACTGAAGAAATCCCGGAACTGGAACGCCAAACATTTTCTGAGAGAATGCTCAAAGCTGTGACCGATATTTATCAGCAAAAAGAAGATGCCTATGGCGAGGAAGTTATGCGCTCGCTGGAACGCTTTGCGGTGCTTTCTACAATCGACCGCTACTGGCGCGACCACTTAGCTGAGATGGAGGAACTGCGCACGGGCATCAGCCTTCGCTCTTACCATGGCGGCATGGGCAAACCGATTGATATCTATAAAAGAGAAGCCTTCGGCATATTTGAAACAATGATTGTCACGGTCGACCGGGAGATTGTAAATCTGGTTTATAAACTTCGCGTAAACGTTCCTGAAAAATCACGCTCCGACAGAAGACGTGCTGGTGTGACAATGGAAGCAAGTCACGCCGATTCTACCGGCATGGGCTTTGCCGTAGCCCAGCAGGCCGCGGCTGGTTCGGCGCCTGCGGCCGGTGTGGCCACTCAGCCGAACCCGATGGCCGAAGCTTCACAGGCCGGCCGCGAGGCTCGTACCTTCAGGCGCGAACAACCGAAAGTCGGCCGCAACGACCCCTGCCCCTGCGGCAGCGGCAAAAAATTCAAAAAGTGCCACGGGATGAATGGGTAATGGATGGACGAGCGTGATTTAGGTCAAGTAATTACAGTAATAAATGAACTGCCAATAAAATTTGACGTTAAACTTCTCGTACTAGAAGCAAGCACAAGAGACAAAATTAGAAAATGGCCCCTAGCTTATAAATTCTATAAAATTGAAAGTGCGACTGAATTGAGTTATATCTCAGACTTTGCTGTTAGAGTAGAGGACAGAGTAGTTGAATTATACTTTTCAAATAACGAAAGTCATCCGGAACTCCATAACTCAGCTATACTCTTTGGTTTGATTTCTAAAGGGAATGAAGTAGTTCAAAATCAATACGATTTGACTGAAGAGAAATTTAATGACCTTAAGGAGCAAGAGAATACAAACGACAAGGAAGTCTTCGGTAGAGTACTAAACTTTATTTATAGAATTAACGAGACTTGGCCTAACCAACATATAAGTCACTTTGATATATTTGATAATTTCGCTTTCAGTAAGGAAAAAATGAGTAAGGCTTGGCAATACTGGAATCGAGCTGGTTACCTAGAATATATAGGCAGTTTCCAATATAGAACTAATCGAGGGAACGCTAGTACATCTGGATTTTATATCAAGCCACAGATGATTAAACAAGTAGTAGAAAAGCTATCAGAGTATAATCAATTAGAGCAGTCAAGTGAGTTGATAAATGTTTTTCTGAGTTATTCATCACGGGATCGCAAACTGGCAGGTTTAATAAAAAGAGAATTAGAAAAGTCAAAGATTAGTGTATTCCTCGCTCATGAAGACATCGAACCATCAGAAGAATGGATAGTAATTATTCAAGAAAATCTTGATAAGTGCGATGCTTTCTTAATCTTATTGACAGAAAACTGCAAAGAATCAAATTGGACGGACCAGGAAAGTGGGCAGGTCTATTCAATGGGCAAGCTAATCATTCCAATTAAGGTTTCTTTGGTTCCATATGGCTTTATAGGAAAGATACAGGCTGTAACTTTGGATGAAAAAGCAGTAGGTCCCGCTTGTAATAAGATTATTGATATCATTGAACAAAAATTTAGCGTGACACAATAGACTGAATTAATTGGCAAGAATTTTTACGATCCTACTCCTCCCCATCATAGCAAACCATCTCAACATTATTCCCTTCGGGGTCGGTGACATATAACGACCGCCATTTGACCCAGTAAGTGTAGGTCAGGACCCTTGTGGTCCTGACTCTTTTGCACCGTCCGTCAGGAGTACAAGACTCCTGACCTACAGGGACGCATCATAGCAGACCATCTCAACAGTATTCCCCTCAGGGTCGGTGACATATAAAGACCGCCACTTGACCCACTCGTGATAAGCTGTGCGGACTTCATAGCCCAAAGCCTCTATTCGTTTCTTCTCAGGTTCATAGTCTAATTTTGAAATGCCGAAGGCGATATGGTCAATTGTAGATTTCTTGGAGTCTATGCCGGTGTAGCCCTTTGTACCGGAACGATCGAAAAGCGCCAGGACCTGCATGTGTCCCTCGACACCCTCGGCAATGCGGAAAAAAACAGTTTTTTCGAAACTCTCCAGTAGTTCCAGACCGATGACTTCTTCGTAGAATCTGGTCATTTTGTCTAAATCGTTGACCCGCAAGGCGATTTCAGCGAGCCCTTTGATTATTCTTTGTTTCGACGGCAAAATATAAACCTCTTATTCTCTGCTTGAGGACCCCACCGCAAGCGGCCTGTCCTGAGCCTGTCGAAGGGTGACGATTTTATTTGATGATGTCAATTATATCAAACATATTACCATCCAATAAAACAAAAACATAGGAAGCGAAAAAGATGAAAAAAATATTTGTTCTTATGACCTTAGCAGTCCTGATGGTAAGTCTAAACGGCTGCAGCAATTTGAGCCGCAAAGAAAAAGGCGCCATAATCGGCGCTACGGCCGGGGCGGTTGTAGGCGGAATTATCGGTAACGAGGCCGGCAATACAGCCGTGGGCGCTATAATTGGCGCGGCAGTCGGCGGAGCGGCCGGTGCCTATATCGGCAATTATATGGACAAGCAGGCGGCGGAGATTGAACGGGATCTCGAGGGCGCCACTATTGAACGGGTCGGCGAAGGTATCAAAATTACTTTCAAATCAGGCATACTTTTCGATGTCGATAAATCCGCCCTCAAGCCCGAAGCCGAAGCAGAACTGCACAAACTTGCTGTCATATTGGCCAAATACGAAGACACCGAAATTTTGGTCGAGGGTCACACCGATGCCACCGGCGGCGAAGAGCATAATCGCGAGTTGTCTATCCGTCGGGCTAATTCGGTATCGACTCACTTAACGACACATAATGTTGCCGGTAACAGATTTACTGTAATGGGTTATGGTGAAAGTCAGCCGATTGCTGACAATGCCACAGCCGAAGGACGTCAGACCAACCGCCGCGTGGAACTGGCTATTTTCGCCAACGATAAACTCAAGAGCGTTGCAGAAAAACAAATCGACCAGGGGTAATACTTCGACCCCCATCCGCCAAGCGAACGAGGGACTATAGCAAGCTCAGTATGACGAATTAGCGTGGTGTCGGACGCCCTCGTCCGACACCTGACAGCCACAAAAATTCCTGAAAACAACTTGCATAATTTTTTTCGGATCTGCATACTCTTCTATCCATTAAGTCAGGAATAATGAAGATGATTTATAAGTTAGTCCTTACAATCTCGCTAGTTCTGTTTCCGATTCTCTGTTTTGGTCAGAGCGCTCTGCTGGAAAGAGGAGAGAATAGCATCGGTTTTGGGAGTGGAATGTCTTTCACTAGAAATGTCACTTTACGCCAGGCGAGTTTGGTCGGATCAGTAGCAGGAATGTTTGACATTGGATATTTCATTGGATCGGCAAGTATTAACAATTCACCTATAAACGTTTCAGTTAATGGCTTTTTTGGCAAAATGCATCTGGCACGAAACGATAATAAGCCAAACGAGTTTTCTGCAAACGTAGCGATATTTGTGCAGTTTGAAAACGTCGAATCTCAAAGTGCCACTACTTATGGTTTATCCTTATACAGAAGGATTAGGAACAAAAATTCTGGCGTCACCCTTCCGGGTATTTCGATCGCAAGAACAGTTCCAACAAACAGCAGACAGGATGCGGTTCTTTCGTATTATGTTGATATGCCGATGGCGAAACGGTTCGGCGAAAACACAATGTTAAGCTTATCGCTTTCATTTGGTGTAACTGATAAACAGTCTTTTGTTGGTGTAGCGATTGGTATTTCTTTTGTGCTTGGGAAAAAACCCAATAAGTCGGAATAGGAAATTCATAATATGTCAGGAAGGCAATGTTCTTGACCTAT
>JADFPZ010000021.1 GCA_022562075.1 Candidatus Zixiibacteriota bacterium
CGGGAAAATCGTGCTGCCTACGTGATTGTTTTTTCGGTGGCCGCGATGTTTTCGATCTTTTTCTCCTATGTCAATTTCAACACCGGCCTGAAAGGTAACACCAGAGCACTCGAAGCCCGCAATGCTTACGTTACCGAGGCCCGGCCAATACTTAGGCAGTATGCCTCTTTAGCCAAGCAGTCCCTCAGTCGGGGTGGATATCAGTCGCAAAGACTGGCCGATCTACTGCAGATGGAAAAGGACAACGGTTGGGCCACCGTGGTCGACGAAGGTTCCAACGATCCCTTCATTCAGTCAGTCATCGAGGGCGCCAGGCGTACTGTCAAATCATGGCGGAGCAATCAGGGAACCGATTATCACCAGGGCTCAGGTAAGGGTATCATTACCAACTACCTCACCTCTTGGACTGACCAGGTCGAACATAACCTGACAGCTTTAACGAAATATGTGAAAACAGTTGATTCGCTTTCGCTCAGACTGGGGAGTGACATGCCCGTCAAGGAGCAATACGACCTGGTCAATTTGGCTGTTGTTTCGTTTCCCCTGGCCGAGCATGAAATGATGACCGGAGTCCCGGCCAATTTGAGCGAACCCCCTTTCACGGCAAATTTTATCGAATCACCCGCCAACAAACAACAGGCGATGAATCTGGTCATTAGTGATCTGTATCCGATGGACCAGCTGACTTTCTTCTCACTCTTTTTTGCCATAGTCATTGACCTAATTGTTATCGTGATGGCTCTTAGCAGTTCGCACGCGGTGGATGCTGTTGAGTATGTCTTCTCGCGAGTGGAACGGGATGCTGCGCGCAGGCTTCGGAAAATACCGCTGGATGACCCCCAGGAATTCACCCGCTCGCTCGAAAGCAACCTGGAGCGTTTGCGGCAGACATCGGAGTACTCGCGTAGCCTTGATGAAGTTCTGAATGAATTCCGAACCAAGGATTGGGCTTACAGGCTTGTCCGCGGCGAAGAGCAGACTGAGCCTCATCAGGGTATTGACAGCAGCGAAGTGGAAGCTTCAATTGAACGGTCTTCGGACTCAGCGGAAAAAGTCAGCTCATAATTCCAAAGACTCTATGGTCATACATCTGAAAGTCAATGAACAAGAACTAATTCAATTTATGGCAGGGTTGACGTTACGAAACACAGAACTTTTGAGATACAGTTCAGTTTAGAATAGCTCTCCGAACCGTGAAAAAATTTGATCAAGAAATGACATAATCTAATTCTTGTATTTGCTCCGGTTCATCGGCAGCCATACATAGAGACCAGATTTTGTACATTGCATCGTGACGGGTACGGGCATTTATAATGTAGTCCACATCACCACGTTCAACTAACGCCACAAAACTTTTAAGTAAGACCGGGTCAAAAGTCGTGCCCGATTCACTTTTCATAATGCCTAAAGCCTTTTCAACACTGAAAGCATCGCGATAGCAACGATCGGAAGTAAGCGCTTCGAACACATCAGCAATACATATCAGCCGTGCACCCAGGGGAATATCATCCCCTTTGATTTTCATAGGATAACCGGAACCATTGACACGTTCGTGATGGTGCAGTATCAGCGGTTTGATATCCCAGGGGAACTCCTTGCCTCGCAGCATTTCGAGGCCGTATTCAGGATGCTTCTTGATTTCATCAAACTCTTCGTCTGTCAAGCGTCCCGGCTTCTTTAGAATACTGTCACTGATTTCTACCTTACCGATATCATGCAAAAGTGCTGCAGCAACAATTGTTTTTACAACACTTGTCTTGAGACCCAGCTCTTTGGCCAGAAGAAGCGAAAGTGAAGCAACTCTGTCAGAGTGGCCCTTGGTATAGCTGTCTTTGCGGTCAACCATTTTACCCATTGAATTAAAAATCTCAAGGTACAAATGTTCAACCGAATCGATGATTTTCTCGGTGTGAAGCTGCTTGCCCTCGGCTTTGATTTTCTTGAAAATGTAATATGAAGTCTCGAGGTCGTTTAGAGCGTCAAAGTGCTGCTCTGTTACGCGCAGTAGTTTGCCCCGCTCCATTAGGACTTCCGCTTCATGAAACTTACTGCCGATTTCGCGGCACACTTCAAGGGCACTGTTGAACTCATTTAAGGCATCGTCATAATGTTTTTCAGCAAAACATATTCTGCCGTTCAGCTTTTTGGCTTCTATCAAATTTACATTGATAAGTTTTTCGTCGGTTAAATATTTTTCAGCCCACTTGGAGTGTTTCTTGGCACGTTCGAAATTCCCTCGCTTCAGATATACATCTGCGAGATTTATCGCGGCTATCAGTCTCAAATAGGCATCGTTTATTTTTAGTGATGTCTCATACGATCCTCTAAAATAGCCGTAGGCATCGGTAACATGGCCCAGCTCAGAGAGACTGATGCCAATATTATTTTTAGTATACGCTGCCTTTCTGATTTCTTCGTTTTCAACGTATATCTCCAGAGACTCCCGGTACAATTCCAGTGCCCGGCTTCTCTTGCCTTTCATATTCATTATGGCGCCGAGGTTGTTTACCAAGTCGGCATAGAGCAGGTTATCAGCGGCTGCAGCGGAGATGGTTATCGCCTCCGAAATAGCTGACTCTGCTTCGTCAAAGTCTCCCAGTTCGCAGTAGACCACTCCGAGATTTCTGAGAGCCTTACACAGACCGGTGTTGTCATTACTTCGGCGATAGGCGCCGATAGCTCGTTGTAAAAAGCCCAAGGCTCTTTCAAAATCACCTTGTTTGGCAAGCAACTGTCCAATCTGCGTATATGTTTCACTCTTTAAGTCTAGTTCATTATTGTCTTGACAGATTGTCAGAATTTTTTTGAATTCGCTAATAGCTTCATCATACTTACCTAAGGAGCCGAAAGCATGCCCCTTTTCCTGAAGTAATTGAATCCGACAATTTATGGAAAATTCCTGCTTGCCCTGGGAACTGCATATGCTCTCCAGGGCCTCCAGGATGATGACGGCTCTTTCGAACTCGAACGATTTGTTCGCCTCTTTGGCAGTCATCATCAAGGTGCTCACCGTACGTTCCCAGTCCTGTTTTGAGGGAAGGAAGTCCGGGCCCAGAATGGCTTTCAGCTGGTCATCCAGCGTCGTGCTTTTGTCATCCTGTGGTAGCTTGGAGAGCACCTCTGTTCCTTTCTAATTGGTTTAGTTCATTTGCGACATCTTTGAAGTTCTTTTGCATACCCAGTTTCTCAAACTGTCCGGAAGCAGCTTCAAGTTTAGCCCGAGCTATATCGAACTTACCCTGGTCTCTTAACAAAAGTCCCTGTTCAAAAAGCAGGTCAGCTATCAGGGCCGACAGATTTCTACTTTTGGCCAGTTCCAGAGTTTCACTTAGAAGTTCTTCAGCAGCCTCAAAATGCCCGAGCATTCTGAGAATCTTACAATCAGTAAGATTAAGCTCTGCCTCAAGCGCCTGTGAGTTAAGACCGGGTAGAAACTTACGCGCGGTATCAACTACGGACTTGGCCAGAGATACTTCGTTTTGTTCAAGATAACATTTGGATATGTTCTGATAACAAATCTCAACCAGATGCAGGTCTTTTACACTAAAGGCAATAGACAAAGCTTCGTTCAATTTCTGAATTGCTTCGCCATAAGCTTTTAGTTCGATCTGGGTTAATCCAATATTCAAAATGACATAACCCTGACGCGAGTAATTTCCCGCAGTTTGAAAGTCTGCCAAACAGAGATTAAACATCTTAATTGCTTCTTTTAAATCACCAGTCGCAGACTTAATCGCCCCAACCGTATTTAGAATAGAAGCTCTGAGCTCGTGGTCGTTCGCTTCAGTCGCCCAGTTAAGAGCCTGTTCACAGTACTGTTCGGCATGTCTGTACATTCCTTTCTGAAAGTAGAGATTTGCACGGTTTCTGGCGCACTCGGCAGCGCCTTTGAAAACCTGAATGTCGCTAAACAAACGTTGAGCCTCAAGATATAATGAATCGGCTTCATCCCAATCTGATTGCATCATCTTGGAACGTGCCGTCTCTTTCAATATCTTTGCCCGCAGTTCCGGATCATTATCAGCTTCACCGGAATTAATGGCAGTTTTGAGTAACTCTTCTGCAACGACAGAGTTAGCCTGTTGCAGCCATCCGCGAGCCAGCTCGAGCAGAGTGTACCCGTTCTGTATCTGGGTACCCGTCTCGTCTGTAGTTCTGTTAATTACCAGCTCACTCATTGTTCTTAGCTTCCTTAATATAAGGTTTCAACAATTACTAACTCTCTTCTTAGTCAGAAATCAGACCGTAGGCTGAGAAATGACTCAGCTGTCCGGTTACTGTTTTGTTATTGGTATCAACTACACAATCCATAGCATTCCATACGCCGGAATGCTTGTCAAACCAGGCCAAACTGATAGTAGACTCATCTACTCCTTGCATATCGGCATCAGCATATGAGAATGTAACTGTTACCGAATTATCGAACACCAAGCCGCTGGTTCCAAATTCGGCATAGAAAACATTCAATTCGGGGAGATTGATACTATACAAAGTATCATTCGGAAGTGCGCGCCTTGGAATCGAAAGATCTACGCCTGTCACAGATAAATTACCACCATTTTTGGATGAAATGATTGCCTCTGCGTACGTTACGACGTCTGTGTGCCTTTGCCGCCGCCGCCTTTGCCGCCTCGTCCTGCATACTCTGGACCGTCTGCAGGTGTTGAGCGCTGCAGCAATGTTGGTTCGTTAGTGATTTCACCGGTAATATTTCCAACCGGATTGCTGGAACACCCAACCATCAATAACGTCCCGATAGCGAGCACTGCCAGTAGCAGTGTCGATTTGGTTAGAGTTTTGAACCGATTCATTAATGACCTCCTAATGTATGTCGGTTTGTTAGTTTTCTTAAACATTACGCTTCACTTACAGGCAAAGGAGGTGCCGGCTACCTTCAAGTTGTTGATAGCCAGCTTAGTACAGAGAAAAGTGAGGGGTAAAACCAATGGTCTGAAACAGGTGTTTCGTAATGAAATCAACCACTTAAATTGGTTGTTCGCTGCTAAGCTTTTGAAAGATAGGAAATTAGGGAAGATTTACGGGGCTGGAACATTTTGTTCCAATGTTACAATTCTCGCCTGTCCTTGGTGATTTTGGAGTCGCTCATGATTCTTCTGAGTCTGGGTCGAGAAATGCCCAAATACCTGGCTGTTTCTGACTTATTCCAGTTGAACATATTCAATACTTCGATAACAACCTGTTTTACGATATCCTTAAGTGATTTGCCATGTCCCGGCAGGTCAATAATCAACTGTCCACGATCAGCAAGAGTTACTCTCTTGTTAGCAAGGGCGCTATTAATTGTATCAGCGGTTATGGGGCCGGCTTTGCTGAGCAAGACGGTTCTTTCTATTACATTGCAGAGCTCCCGTACGTTACCAGGCCAGTGGTATTCCTTCATTGCTGAAAGAGCTGAATCCGAAACAGACAAATTCTCTTTGCCATATAATGAAGAATAGAACTGAACGTAGTGCTCTGCAACTACCGGTATATCTTCGGGACGGTCCTTTAAGGGGGGAAGTTCTATGGTAAGCAGATTCAACCGGTAAAACAGGTCTTCCCGGAACTTGCCGTCTTTGATTGCCTGTTGAAGGTTAGAGTTGGTGGCTACTACAATCCGGACATTTATGTCTGTTTCGCTAACATCGCCAACCCGCCTGAGCTTTTTCTCTTCAACTATTTTTAAGAGTTTGGCCTGTGCAGATGGTGAGAGGTTGCCTATTTCGTCAAGGAACAGCGTTCCATTCTCGGCGTATTCGAATAGTCCTATTTTGTCATGCTTGGCGTCTGTAAAGGCTCCTTTGACATAGCCGAAAAGCTCTGACTCAAAAAGATTATCAGGAATGGCCGAACAGTTGACCTCTACCATGTTCTCACTGCTTCTGCAGCCGGTATTATGCAGAATTTTTGCAATGAGACCCTTGCCGGTCCCGGTGCTTCCAAGAATCAAGACACTGGGATAATCCACTTCAGCAAGCAGCTCCAGAGTTTTGCGAATCTCTTTCATGGCAGGCGACACACCTATCAATGCCGAGGCGCTATACTTTGATTCTTTAGGGACGGTAGAAATTTTATCTTCTTCTAGTTCCGTTAAGAATTGTTGCAGTCTTTCAAGGCATTCATTGGACGAAAGAATCTCAGAAACGCCCATCTTGGCTACTCTCAGCGAATCGTCGAGATTAAGTTCGTTGGACTTTCCGATTATCTTTACATTCTCTCCAGCTGTTGCGATTGAGACAAGAAAATCTGGTGAAGAAAATTTGGGGTCATCAAGATCAACAATTACGATGGCACCGCCGGTCGGTTTCTGGAACATCTCCGGTTTATCCAGCCAGAGAATTTTATCCATTTTACCCGGGTGTTCACTGCTGATTTTCCGGCGGTCTTCGTCGGAGACTATATTTCCGTAAATAACTGACTGTTTTGGCATACCGCTACCTTATCGCTATACTATCGGCCAAACCGGCATGCTATTGACAACTGAAACGAAATGTTCCAGCAAAAAGGGCGAATTTCAAAAAATTTAAGTGTACTAATGGAAAAAATTTGAAATACACGTTTCAAATTGAAACAAGCTATGTCCGTTGCTTTCAGGTTTCGACCTGAATTTCAACATCACACTTACCACGGACGCTTTGGTATTACTATCCAAGCTGTCACGAATGATATGATGCCAATCCCCGGCAATACCGACAGCAATATTGTTATGATGCGTACTAATATCGGACCGTTGCTTCGCAAGCCCTCTATTGTAACTCGTTGATATATTTACGAATACAAAGATGCGGGGTGTTACTGACAGGCTTGGAACTTGTTTGGCGTCCGAAACAACATATGGAATCATAGAATTGATGTCTCGTGTTAAGGCTCTATCTGCATGATCGCATATGGATTAGCTAGATTTAAAGCGGGGGCAGTTAGACGATCTTCGCAACTTTTTGATGTATGACACAAGCAATTACGAGACAAGTCTTCAATCATTTCTATAACTGATCGGGTAATAATAGATTATTTTAAGTCTGTTGTGCAGTTTATCAAGATGGGGACAAGGCTATCAACTATATGAATAGGAAGTATGTGCGTTTCTCGGTGTCCTTTCAGTGAAAGAGCCAGCAAGATCTAACCTGCCGGCTTAATACAGGAATCAAATTATTGCTATTTTAGTAAGATCATCTTCTTAGTCTGGACAAAACTTTCAGTCTCAAGACGATAGAAGTAAACTCCCGTGGAAGCCCTCACGCCATTGGATGTGGTTCCATCCCAGGTAATCCTATAGTTACCTGCTGAAAATTCTTGATTGACAAGTTGCTTTACTTTCTGACCAAGCATATTGTAAATACTTATCGAAATGTTTGATCTTATTGGCAGCTTGAATTCGATTGTAGTAATTGGATTAAACGGATTTGGATAATTTTGAGACATATTGTAATCTGCTGGTAAATTATCGAAATCGAATTCTTTAATGTCTGTAGAGAAAGAACTGAATTTAATCACAAAAGCATTAGTAAAACCTTGGAGTGTATCCTGATAGGGGTTGAACGTCGGGAAATCGGTGGATTCCGTTTCTCCTATCACATATACCGCCCCGGAGGTATCTACTGCTATGCCAGAGCCATAATCATATAAACTACCTCCGAAGTAAGTGCTGTAAACCAGGCTGTCACCGGTACTGCTTAACTTGGTGACATAAGCATCAGAAGAACCTTGAAATGTTCCCTGATACGGGTTGAGCGTCGGGAAATCGGTGGAATATGTATATCCCGTTATATACGCCGCCCCGGAAGCATCTACTGCGATGCTATAGCCATCATCATAATTATTCCCACCTAAGTAGGTGCTGTAAACCAGGCTGGTGCCGGAGCTGCTTAACTTGGTGACAAAAACATCAGAAGAATCCTGAAATGTTCCCTGATACGGGTTGAGCGTCGGGAAATCGGGGGACTATGTATACCCCGTTATATACGCCGCCCCGGAAGCATCTACTGCAATGCTATAGCCATAATCATACGAACTACCGCCTATGTAGGTGCTGTATAATAATACCGGGTCAATTACTAAAGGCAATGCCGGATTGTAGCCACTCATTTCAAACCCAAAAGAATTATCTGCCTGCAGAATATAATTTCCATCGATTGCTATACGGTTGTTATTCTCTATTTGGTAAATCACAGGGCGTTGTTCAGCTACATCACCCCACATCGTTGTTACAACTAATTCTCCGTTATCATTTATAGCAATAGACTCAGCGCCTTCATACTGTATTTTTATTTGCGAATAATCAGCGCCGGGGGAGACAATAAAATCATACTCCATCTGTTTGCCGTTACCGTAATACTTTAAATCTATACCGTCATATATTTCCTCATACATTACAGCAGAGTAATTAGGAACATCTGTATGCCATTCATTTGGATCATTGCCGATGAAGTAGTTGCATTTGTACTCTAATTCATCTACCCCACGCATAATTGGATTAGCGTTAGAACCCACGAAGTGGGCTTTGATCATCATAGTTTCAACAGCCTTCGGCTGTCTATTTTTCCTATCATACGGCCTCAAACCATACCGCTTGTCTACAACAGAAGTAAGATCAGAATTTTCTGTTTTGATGGTGCGGGTGAATTGATAATAGGCGCCGTCGGATGCAAACCACATAGTAGCTCCACCGGCATTGACACGAAATTGTACTTTCTCATCCCATTGTCCCTGATTTTCGGTAAAAGACAGAGGCATTGATGCGAGACTCTTAGTTACCTGAACATTTGATAGACTTTCACTTGACCAATCTGTCTTAATTATTTCATTTGAAAAAACTACTTGAGTGGTTGATAATATAATTACGAATGTGATTAGAACGCTCACATTATTAGGTTTCAGTTGTATCGTAAAGATTCGTGAGATCATTGCAGCCTCCTTTTAATCTCATGTCATTTTTCAGTGACGCGCGACTCATAGTGGTCTGACCCAGTTCAGAAAGCCTGCGAGGCAATAAGGAACACGCCCCCTTTTCATAGAGGAGTATCGGCATGTTGTCGAAAACATTTATCGGTAGAATCTGACCTGCCCCCTGTTATTCTACCACTTCTTAAGTTAGTCCTGTAACTATTTGACGTCACCCCGTAGACTGGACCACTTCTTGGTAAAGGATTTCGACTTCCCACGGTTGTTTTAAAATCCACTGGTCCGCGAACTCCGAGGGAGGAATAACAACCATGTTTATACCAGGGGGAGAAGTTCGAAAGTCCAATCAGGGTGGTTTGATAAGTAACTGATGCTGAGTCACATACAAAGTTTACGGGGTCGACGAGACTCGAACTCGCGACCTCCTGCGTGACAGGCAGGCGTTCTAACCAACTGAACTACGACCCCGAACAAATTACGTACATAATTTCTATCGTCAGCACTACTCAGCCGACTACTAATTTTAGCCACTTTCTGCATGTCTGACAGGGACTGCCGGCAATCCCAGCCAAACCAAATGGGCGGTACTGGATTCGAACCAGTGACCCCCTGCGTGTAAGGCAGGTGCTCTAACCAGCTGAGCTAACCGCCCATCAATCTCTTATCAAACCACCGGGGTATTCACTATTTCCATACCGACATTTGACCAAATTGACCAAAAGGATGCAATACCATAGTCGGCCAAAATCAGAATCAGATTATAATCAAATCTCCCCAAAACGCAAGCCCGCTTGGTGAGTTTCTCCGCAAAGTGTCGGTTCTTAAGGCAGAGCTTACTCTCAAAACTTCAGGCTTTCCTCTTATAAAGTTGACCGGCCAGTTGAGATAGTCTATTTTAATTAGTGATACTCATATCAGCCGATATTACTTAGATAAATTAAGGAGCTCCTCCCCCGATGCAAATTGACCCGATTATCTTCAAAGCCTATGACATCAGAGGCACAGTACCCGATACCTTTAAGCCGGAATACGCCTATCCTATAGGATTATCCATTTCTTTATTTTTGGAGGCAGAAACTATGGCTGTCGGACGAGATATGCGGCTCTCTTCTGATGAGATTTTTGAGCATCTGGCCAGAGGACTAAACGACGGCGGCACCAATGTAATTGATATCGGCCTGACCTCAACTGATGCCCTCTACTTTGCCGTGGGCAAATACCAGTACGATGGCGGCGTAATGATTACTGCCAGCCACAATCCCAAACAATATAACGGTCTCAAAATTTGCCGGAAAAACGCCGAGCCTCTCTCTGGCGACCAGGGCCTGAGTGAAATGCTCGATATGATTCAACAGGAAAAATTGCCGCTTGCCAAAAACAAAGGCAGAACTTCCAGACGAGACATTCTAAATGAATACATCAGCCATTGCCTCTCGTTTATAGATGTCACCAAAATAAAGCCTTTTAAGATTGTTATTGATGCCGGAAACGGCATGGCCGGCTTGACCCTTCCTCCGGTTTTGGAAAAACTTCCCCTCGAAGTCACTCGGCTATTTTTTGAGCTCGACGGCAATTTCCCTAATCACCCGGCTTCTCCTTTGGAGCCGGAAAACTTAGTCGATCTGCAAAAAGCTGTGGCCGAAGAAAAGGCCGATTTTGGGGCCGCCTTTGACGGCGACGCCGACCGCATGTTTCTGGTAGACAAGCTGGGACACCAAATAACCGGAGATATGGTAATAGCCCTGGCCGCCAAATCGCTGTTAAGTAAACACCCCGGGGAAACAATATTATACAATCTAATCTGCTCCAAGGCAGTCCCGGAAATCATAGAAAAATTGGGCGGCAAATCAATCCGCACCAGGGTCGGACATGCCTATATAAAACCGCTGATGAAAGAGCATAACGCTATTTTTGGAGGTGAACACTCCGGCCATTTTTATTTCCGCGAAAACTGGTTTGCAGACTCCGGCCTGATTGCATTCCTGGTCTGCCTGGAGCTTTTGTCGGTAGAAAATAGAGCTCTCGACGAGCTCATTTCGGAGCTGAATCCATATTTCCAATCAGGAGAAATAAACAGCCGGGTCGATTCAATCGAGAACAAAATCACACAGGTGAGACAGGCCTTTTCTGATGGCATTCAAGATAATGAAGATGGCCTGACCATAAAATTTGATGACTTTTGGTTTAACTTAAGAGGCTCAAATACCGAACCATTACTTAGGCTCAACATTGAAGCCAATTCAAAAGAGATTCTTGAAAATAAAAAAGAATTGCTCCTGAAAATTATCAGGTCTTAAGAAAGTTGATATGAATAAGTCCGAAGCCAGAATTCTGGTAGTTGACGATGACAGCCGCCTGCTTGGTCTCCTAACCGATACGCTTGGAGCTATTGGCTATACTGCCGAAGATGCCAAAAGTGCCAAGGAAGCCCTGGCGAAACTGGCTGAATCAAAATTTCATCTTATCATAAGTGACATCAAAATGCCTGAAATGGACGGCTTGTCTCTTCTTGAAAGAATCAGAGAAAACTATCCCGGCCTGCCGGTAATTTTTATTACCGGCCTGCCCCAGACAGATATTCTTCGTTCTGTAAATCCGGAGAGTATATTATCCAAGCCATTTCGCATCTCTAATCTGGAAGACCTGATTGAACAAGCGCTGGAACCCGGGAAAACTGGTGCTTCAGAATTAAATAGAATAAGCGAAATTTCGGGCGAATTACTTAGCTAAGCCGCCTATCCTGCTGAACACCTCCCAGGTCAAACAGCTTTCTGGCCAAAAATAAAACTCCCCCCGACCCCGATAAAATCGGAGTCAGAGGGAGAATTTATATGGAATATGCTAAGGTCAGAATCCTTTGGATTCTAGCCGAAGTACTTTCTCAAAAAGTACTTATTTCAGCAAGACCATTTTCTTTGTGTCGACATAGCGATCGGAACCGTTCTCTGCTACCAGTCTATAGAAATATATACCACTGGCGTGAACTGTACCGGCCTCCCAGACAACTTCGTGCTCGCCGGCTTCGGCTGAACCGTCAAAAGCTGCTACTTTCTGACCATTTACATTGAAAATAGTCAGGGTGTAGTCGCTCTTAGTCGGCAGGCTAAAGCTGATGACTGTGCTCGGGTTGAACGGGTTAGGATAGTTCTGATTAAGAGCGTACTCTGTCGGCAGAACCTCAAGGCTGACCGGATGACCTTCGTAGGTCGCCATTTCGAGTGAAACTACATCACCAGTAACATTCAAGAAGTCGCCGGTGAAGCTGTTGCCTTCTACGGACCAGACCAGAACCCTGGTATTGGTGCCATCAAAGGCATACTGTATTTCCATCTCGTCAGCCAGCAGAATCGGAGTTACCTCGCCAGAAATCACTATATGTGCAGCGCCGATCTGGACATCGTCTTTGATCGACATTACACCGTTGATATCATGGGTATAACGAACCGCCACTTCTGTCGGAGTGAACTTGGGAAGTGGCTGGGCATCGCCAATAACTATACGAATCAGATAAACAAGGTCAGCTACTGACAATACTGTACCATCAGCATTAACGTCTGTAGCAGCTATCTGAGCGGGAGGATCAATCGTAAAGACGACAATGCCATAAACAAAGTAGTTACTAAATAGAACAGCGTCAGCAACCTCATTAGAAAGATTATTGAGGTTGATATCGCCACGATTGCCAGCGTCGTTTACGCAAACGATGCTAATTCCACCGTTCCAGAAATCAACACAGCGCTCAAGAGCCGGATTCCCGTCATCAGGAGCCACATCGCAACTTGAGTTGGCGCCCTGCATAGTCGGGAAGGAAGCGCCCGGATTGGCTATGTTGCCGATGAGATCTGAGTCGTAGACATTGTTTGAAATAAACAGAGTATCACCAGTCTGGGATGAAATGGCATTATCTCCGCAATCAAACCAGCGGAAACGAATCGGTACGTACTGGCACTCAAGGGTATAGTCGTTAGTGACTAAGAAGTTCAATACGGTAAGTTCGCTGCTGGCAGCCGGGGTTTCACCAAAGCCAGAGGGATGATCAAGGTTATTATTGGTCTCGGCAATAGCTACTACGCGAAGCATGCCTGAGGGGCAAGCGTTCGAGCCGCAGTTACCGGCTTGACCATGACGATATTGAAAATATTCCCAGCCATCGGCGTCAATCAAGGCACCAATATCAGCTGAGTTAAAGGACAATACTGAGGCATCATACTGAATCAAGAGGTCATAACCACCCATCGGGTTACCGGGATCAGTGCCATTATCAAGTGAGATGCTGACATCTTCTAAGGAACCAAAATTAGTATTTTCGGTTTTCTCGATAGATACCCGATAAGTAGGAATAACTTCAATCTCCACAAAGCAAGTGTCTGCATTGGACGGACTGCAAGAAGGATCTTCTGTATTGGCGCCATCTGTAACTACAATAGATAGCTCAAATGTACCAATATATTCGTTCTGCTCGTCTGTCTGCCATGTCCAATCACCTGTGCTCGGATTAACGGTTACTGTTCCCGGACCACTAAAACTGGACAGAGAATATAACAAAGCTGCCGGTCCGCCATCGGGATCGGAAGCCGTAACGCTGCCTTCTAGTCCCTCTCCCCAACAAATACGGTCGGGAGTTGAACATGAAGCAATTACAGGCGCTTCGTTAGTTACACAGATTTCAAAACTGGACGTTGCGGTAGCACCGCAAACATCCGCAATCTGGATTGTCGCTTCATTTACACCGATGTCAGCGCTGGTAGGATTCCAGCTTATAACACCTGTTGAAGCATTTACTGACAAACCAGCCGGACCAGCCAGTTTGCTGAAAGTCAGATTTTCACAGCCATTGGGCAGATCAGAATCGTCACCTGTTGCTACGTCTGAATAGGACGCTGTCCAGGACAGAGTAGCATTAGATATCGGATCGATAGTAGGGGTTTCATTGACCACCGTAATTGTTCCAGCTATTACTGCTGCTGGAATTAAAGAATTGTCAGCAGCGTCTACAAACTGGGTCGAAGGTGTAATCAACGGATTCGAAGCGTCTGCAAAGACTGCTCCATCCAGTGTGATTTCACCTGAACATACGTCATTGATCGTAAACTCTAGCTGACCTACCACTGTCACACCCGAGATATTCTGGGCACCAAGGGTAAGCCCAAGGTCTGCCACACGTATCGTATCAGGAGAAATATTGTCTACTCCTGACACATCAATGATAGGGTTGCTACTAAGATCTGTGCTAAAGACTATATTGAGATTGTCAAAGAAAGCGCCACCAGAAGCAGAGCTAATTACAAAAACTATCTCAATTGCATTCAAATCCAAGTTGCCAGGATCTACTGTAATATTCAGTACTCCTGATTCACAACGATTTGCGTTCTTCGACTCAAAAGTCACAGACTGAGCCAAGGCTGATGAAAATGCAAACACCAGTATAAAGGAGGTCAGCAACAAAGAATATACTGTTCTTTTGTGCATCATTAGAATGCTCCTTTAAAACCTAAAGGTCTTATTATTTCAGGTAACAGTCAAAAAATCATATTAATTGACAGCTACCCGTAAGGTCTCGATTACAGTTTACATTTAGGTAAACTGACTATCAAGATCCACCAGCTCCGAATTAACAACTGATAAATACAAACCAATTCAAAGATCAGTCTGAATCAACTGTTGCTATCAAAACTGGACTTTAGAAGAATCTTTTTGAGAGTTAAAGACTTAAAGGATATAATAAATCCCAAGGTCTTATCATCTCTATATGAAAACCAAAAAGAAGCTTTTGAATGTTGTAACACTTTAGTAATTAAAGAGTTACAAAAGGTGCGACGGTCTCAAAACAGAAGCGTTTTCTACACAACTATTTCCCTAGACAGCGCTAAAATACAATAAAGATCGATTATGTCAAGCTTTTTTTTAAAAAACTTCAAATACTATAAGAGGTAGTAGCAAGATTCGATATTAAGGCACATTTCTGCTTCACAAATCCGGTCTCTGACTGAACTAACTTTCAGCCGAATTTTGATTGCAGGCCACTTCAGGTCACTGTCCTATGGCCGGCCAATTTGAAGCGCCCGGACAGAAGCTCAGGCTGGAGTTTAACTTTCTGCATTGTGCTCAATGTACTCAGGTTGACTCCCCGGACAGCAGTTTGATGGACAGTTCATTACTGTCCGCCTGAGCTCCAAAAATCATTGGCAGTTAATATTTTATGTTTCCCAATACCCTCTCTTGTGAATTATATCACATAGTGCAACCATGAACGTTCGACCAAATTGGGCTCCGGATGTCCTGGGACTTGGTGAAACACTGGTCATGAAAGTTGAAAAGGGAAGTCTTCCCAGAAGAGACATTGTGAAATAATTATCAAATCAACTCTACTTTTTGACTTGCAAAATCGTAGATTCCCTGGCAGGAATCCAAGACTGACCCTGACTGCTAGTGCTTGTTCTGGAGACAAAAAAGGCTTAAAGAGAGTAGCTGAGGCTTGAGGACAAAAGGAAAATTTGAGAGTTCTCCTGCCTCAAATCATGCCATTCCCATTCAGCTGAAAACAGCCAGTTCAGATTCAGCCCGTTTCCCAGCTGGAAATTTCCTATCGTAGTAATTCTTTCGTAAACAAAATTGGTTTGTAATTGATCCTCTATTTTAAGATTTCTGTAGCCCAGGCTCGACTCCAGACTTCCGAAAAATCGACCCGCCTTAAGCAGTTCCAGATCTATTCTGCCGCCAATTTCAAAGTAATTTTCAACGGTATTTAAGCTTCCTTCCTGTTCCAGCAGCAGCCCAAATTCCGGCCCCAAAGCAACCTCCCAGCCGTCCTTTTGGTAGCCTGTCAGTATGGCCAAAAGATGCCGGTTGTAGTCAAAATTAAGCTGGTCATCAGGGCTATAGAATACGAAATCTGAGCGGAGCTCAATTCGCATAATTGAATTGCCCCCTATATTGATTTTCCCTCTGCTGTCAAAATCGATTCTAAAATGGTCATCTTGCTTGTCAGCCCGGCTATAGTCTTTGCGCTCAAATCTGGCGTAGAGGTCAAAATCGCCGCTTTCCATTAAACCAAAAAAAGAGCCATCCAGCCCAAAATTCAGATAATCAAGCTCAGCTGAGTCGGGCACCTGTCGGGCTACCAGAAACAGATTGACATCCAAAAACGAAAAGCTTGCGAAAGATTTGGTCAGGCCGATTTTGGGACCGAATCTATAGTAGTCAAAGCTGAATTCAGAGGTTGTGTCAAAACGAACAAACTCGCCCATAAACTGAATTTTTGAAGTCACCTTAGCCGAAACCGGAATTTTTATGAAGGCCTTGGTGTAGCCAAAAAGGTAAGAATCACCAAACCGAGAAACTCCTTTATAGCGGTCTCGCCGTTCCAGTTCAGTGCTTATCCCCAATTTGTTGTTACCGAGCTTTGGTCTCCAGTCAGCAAAAAGTCTTATTCTAAAGAGTTCATTTGACTGTTCAAAACTTGACTGAAGTTCCAGCTCCCTTTGTTCTCCGGACCAGTAACGAAGAGAAATCCTGCCTCTTAGTTCATCAAGATAATCAGTTTTGAGCTGCCATAAGGAAAGTGTGCTGTCAGTAGTAACCGAATCCAGGAAATACTCTTGTGAAATGAAATCGTAGCCTAAGGACGTTTTTATTTCATAATTTGACGCTTCAGAGTTTTGGCAAATTGTCGCTGCTACCAGACAAATAGCTGCTGCATAAATTCTCCCCAATTTCACTGCTAACCCTGGCGGACAGCCTCTTAAAACTCGCTGCGGTCCAGATGCCTTTTGAGTTGTCTGAGCGTTAATTGAGCCGCTTTCAGAGCTGCCGCGGCAGCCTCATAATCATGTCTTGATATAAATTCTCGGGCATTTTCAAGCTGGCCGTAAACCTGACCAATCAAGCGGGAAGCGGTCTCATCATTGGCAGGCAAATCTTCCTTTATGCGGTCAGCCTCAGATTTCAGGCTTTCCAGCCTGCCGGAGATATTATCAGCCTGGCCGCACATCTCGGCAGCCTGCCTGGCTATTTTACGAGATCTCTGCAGCTGATTAACGGCTTGTTCAAGTCTTCCATTTTCTGCCAGTTCAAGTGCCTTACGAAAGCTTTCTTCGGCCTGCCCAAAAACTCTCTCGGCCGCTTCTGATTTACAGCCGCCAATTCTCTCCCTGACCCGGCTTAGCAGTTCTCTGACTGTTTCGACGCGGCGCTCAAAATTGGTCTGGCGGTTTTGATGATATCATTCTTATTCAGGATAACCGGTGGCTCGCCAACCTTATTCTTAAGCCACCATTTAAACCGTTTTTCCAAACCCTTATTAGCCTTATTATATACCCAAAGGTTGAAGCGAACCAGATTAAGGATCCTCTTATTAGGCTTTTGGATGAGCAAAGTGGCAAGCTCGTTTTGGATATGAAGTTTCTTCTCTATCCTCCTACTTGTTTTAAGGAGCTCCTTCCCTGTTTCAATACCCGCTTGCAGCGATAACTCAAGTTTAGGATCAAAAATCTTTTCTTGAACGGCGATCTTGTTCTTGTGCATCAAGACCTCACCATCGACAAGGTACTTCGCTTGGTTACAGCTTGAAGAAAAAATGAGACAGGCTATTAAAAAAAAGGCGTATAATAGCGTTGATCGAAGCTTATGATATCCACTGCACAAATCAGGTTCCTTAGTTCGCTTAAAATTAAGAAATACAGGCAAAAGAATAATGCCTTTGTTGGAGAAGGAGAAAAGGTTGCTTCTGAGCTGCTTGGCTCTGGAATGGCGATCTTAAACGTTTTTGCTATAAGCGATTGGGTTGAAATGAATGACAACCTGCTTAATGGGATTAATGATAAGGTGAACGAGGTGACTGACAAGGAATTAAAAAAGGCTTCTTTCTTAAAAACACCGAACAAGGTTATAGTGGTAGCAGAAATCCCAAAACCAGAGATCAGCAAGATCCATAAGGAAGCTTTCACCATTGTGCTCGACAACATGAGCGATCCGGGGAATATGGGCACCATAATCAGAATAGCTGATTGGTTTGGTATAAATGACATTGTTTGTTCTTCATCCTGTGTAGATGCCTATAACCCAAAGGTAGTTCAAGGAACTATGGGCTCCATAGCCAGGGTGAATTTACATTATACTGACCTTGAAGCATTCTTTTTAAAGTATAAGGGTATAAAGGTTTATGGGGCTATTATGCAAGGACGAGCGTTGCAGGAATATAGCTCAGCAGATCCAGGTTTTATTTTGATCGGAGGGGAATCTGATGGCATTGATCCAGGTCTAGATAAGTTTATTACAGATCCTGTCACCATCCCTGGTTCAGGCTCTGCAGAATCCTTGAATGCCGCTGTAGCAACTGGGATCGTTGTACATCACCTTACAATGAACAAGGAACAATGAGCAATGAGCAATACCAGTCTTCAATCTTCAGTCTTCCCTACCTGCCGGCAGGTAGGAGTTGTTGCACGTTCGTGGTGGTCAATAACTCCGAACTCCAAACTCCGAACTGCTGCGAAGCAGCTAGTGCCCAGAACTGGAATCGAACCAGCACTCCCTTACGAGAACATGCCCCTCAAGCATGCGTGTCTACCAATTTCACCACCTGGGCAACACATGCAAATTAACAAAAAATCGAAGTAAGTTTATCTTTCAAGGTTCAGGGTTTCCCGCCTCTCCGGAGTGCAGGAATCTTCAGGGTCGTCCCCGAGCTACAACTTAGAAACCGAGGATGTTCCTTCGGGAAAAGAGTCCAAATCATGAAAACGAAGGTTTCTCATAGTAAGTTGCAATGATTTTTGATATTTGATATTTGCTATATGATATGTTATGTTTGCCTCCTATGAGTTCAGGATATTACATTTCCATATTTGTAATGATATTTCTTGTTGCTTGCAATGGCAATGAACAAGCTACCACAACAGAAGAGGCAAGCGGTGAGGAACTAGCGAAAATCTTTTGTGCCAGCTGTCATAAGTTCTCTGAACCTGCCCTCTTTACCAAGAGCACCTGGGCCGATAAGATCCTCCCTTTGATGGGTCCTCGATTAGGGATCTACAGCTATAAGGGAATCGATTACAAATATGAGAAGGAAGATACTTTTATCAAAGGATGGAATGTATATCCTGACGAGGCTATGGTCAGTGAGGCAGAATGGATCAGGATACTTGAATACTACAATCAACAGGCTCCGATAAATGCTCCCGCACCTCCCGAAAAGCAGGCTATCACAATTGGTCTAAAACACTTTAAAACAGTCATTCCTCCACGTTTAAAAGCAGAAGCTCCGATGATCAGCCTTGTTAAACTTGATCAGCTCACATCGAACCTCTTTGTTGCGGACGGCAATCAAGGAATACTCTATATCATAAATCCACAAAATGAAGTGATCAATACCCTGCAACTTGGAAACATACCTATTCACCTACGCTTTGACGCAGGTGTATCAACTGACCAAAGAGGTATGTGGATAACCCCGATGGGTAGTATGCGACCTACTAACGCCCAGACAGGTCTTTTGCGCTACATGTATTTCAACCAAAAAGTGGATATCTACGAACCACAGTACACAATAAAGAAGGACCTTCGCCGACCGGTGCACTCTGCTTTTGGTGATCTTAATAACGATGGCAAGGAAGATATTGTCATAAGCGAATTTGGTTACCTGATCGGTGAGCTGAACTGCTATGAGAACCTGGGTGGTTTTGATCTCAAGAAACACACTTTGAGGAAACAACCGGGTGCCATCATGACCTATATTTACGATTTTGATGGGGACGGGCTTAAAGACGTCATCGCGCTTATGTCGCAAGGGGATGAAGGGATATATATTTATTACAATCAGGGTAATTTCGAGTTCAAAGAAGAACAAATACTTAGATTTGAAGCTTCTTACGGTTCCAGTGGCTTCGAGCTCGCTGATTTCAATGGCGACGGATATTTCGATATTCTTTACACCAACGGTGACGATGGCGATGGGATCAGGGTTTTGAAATATTACCATGGTGTGAGGATCTTCCTTAATGACAAGACCAATCATTTCCAGGAAACATTCTTCTACCCTCTTCATGGAGCTTACAAGGCTATCGCCTGGGATTATGACCTTGATGGCGACCTCGACATAGCCAGTGTTTCTTTCTTTGCAGATTATAAGAATGCCCCTGAAGAAGGATTTGTTTATTTTGAGAATATCGGGAACATGAAATTCAAGCCATATACTTTCAATGAAGTAGAGATCGGAAGGTGGATGACTTTTGACAAGGGAGATATTGATAAGGATGGCGACGTTGATCTCATTTTAGCTAATTTTTCGATCGGGCCAAGAGAAGAGGATCAGAAGTTCATTAAAAAATGGGTGAATGAGGGTCCGGATTACCTGATATTGGAAAACACCATAAGATGATACACAAGATACTATCCGCGTTATGGGGCTTTATGTTCCTTGCCTTTGCCGCCCTTCAGTACAACGATCCGGATCCGCTTATCTGGTTCCTGGCTTATGGAGTGATCACCGTGGTATCATTTGTCTATCTAAAATATAGCTTGCCCAACTGGGCATTGATCGGGCTTATAATGATCTATGTGATCACCGCTATTATGTTGTTCCCGGATGAGTTTGGTGGTGTTACCGGGATCATGAGCGATGAACATCCTGAGATCGAACAGGCCCGCGAGTCACTTGGACTTGGAATATGTGCTA
>JADFPZ010000201.1 GCA_022562075.1 Candidatus Zixiibacteriota bacterium
GGGTCTTTAAAAGAACTTATAACCCCGTTCTTGTCGATATTGACTACTTCGGGGTCAACTTGATATTTGCCAAGATCGCGTAGAGAAGATGATGCCATGACTAATGGATAATCTGATTCGTTTCTTACGAGCAATTTCAACTGGGAACGGAATACTGGAATACTGCTTTGGAATTGTGAGTATTTGATTAATGTAAACTTATAAGTTCCGCTGCTTCTGTCATACATAATACCTTGTGTATTATCTGAAGTACCGGCCTTATACGTTGGTTTTAAGTCACTTGGCTCTAGACCAAAAACTTGAGCGTAATTTACCCTAAAATCCTCTGCGGTCGCAACCGGGCTCGTACTGGAGCCGAAAGATTTACCAAAAATCCTGGTTATTTCCCCGTTAGATTCACTTGTCCTAAGACCGGGATTTTCTTGCCTTAATTGATTTAAGGCAGCCTGAACTTTCGCAGTTCTTGCTGCATTGACTGTAGGGCAGGCAAAACAGATTGCAATCAAGAATGAACATAAGAATGTTTTGCTCATTCTCCCACTGATGCATTTATATTGTGTCAATTTCACCAAGGTGTCCTCCTTGTTTTGATATGTTTAGAAATGTTAAATGTGGAATAACCCACGTTTGAGTCTCCTGCTAAGCGATTGGCACGGAATTGAATGTCAAAGATGAAAAATTTTACTGCGCCAAATGTGGAGCCAGGGGGGGTCGAACCCCCGACCTCTTGACTGCCAGTCAAGCGCTCTCCCAACTGAGCTATGGCCCCAATCTTGTGTTTTGAAGATACTTCTCTTTTCGGTCAGAGTCAATGATGAATTTAGCGTAAGAAATCACATTTCAGCAAGCTCAGAATGACGATAATAGAAGATGGATTCCCGACTACTCCCCTTATAGGGACTAAAGCGGGAATGACATATTCAAAAGGTGTCATACTGAGCGGACAAAGTCCCGAAGCTTGGTCGAGGGAGTCGAAGTATGAATTGATAGAAGATGGATTCCAGCTTTAGTCCCGAGCGAAGACTCGGGGCCTGCGCTGGAATGACAAGAGAAATGGAAAGACAGGCATATTAGCCTACTCTTTTTTGCAGACGATTGCCTCGTGCTATACAAAACGGCAGGGCTACCAGCGCCATAGCAACCGACAGCAGCACCACGTCACGGAAACTCAGCACGAATATTTCGTTGGCAGTTCCGATATCGGCGTGCGCCTCTTGAAAGAAAGCAAACATCGCCGTAGATATAGCAACGCCCATTGCCAGACCGATATTTCGCGAGGTGGCAACAATCCCCGAAGTAATAGCGCGCTGACCTGAATGGACCGAGCCCATCAAGGCCGACGAGTTGGGAGTAGAAAAAAGTCCGATGCCGGCGCCGATTACGCCCAAGGCCAGAGCGATATGAAAAAGCGGGCTGGCTTCTTCTACCCTGCCAAATAAAATCAAACCACCAATCAGAACAATAACACCGCTAGTTGTCAGAATACGGGGACCAATTTTATCGGACAGCTTGCCGGACAGCGGTGCGAAAATAAACATCAGCACCGGAATAATCATCAGGAAAAAAGCGACCTCGTCTGGCTTTAGTCCTTTGACATTTTCCAAAAAGAAGGGCACTAATATAAGCAGTCCTGATATAGAAGCAAAAACCGAAAGCATGGCGGCGATTGAAAAAGTGAACTGACGGTTTTTGAAAATATCAAAGCCAATCAGCGCCGTCTTTTCGTTCGATTCAAATTTAATGAAAGCTACAAGGGCAAATAGCGAAACAAGAGCGAGTCCCCATATTCTAAAATCGGTTATCGGGTAATCTTTTATCATCCGCAGTGCGAACGTCGCCGTGACAAGAGTCAGCGATACCGCCAGCGGTCCTGCCCAGCGCATTTTCCTTTTTGCTTTTTTAACCGGAAACAGTTTGGCGTATACAAATATCATTGTTAAGCCGATCAGACCTATCGGGATATTTATAAAAAATATCGACTGCCAGGAGAACCAGGACAAAAGCAAGCCTCCGGCGGGCGGACCGATTATAAGTCCGGCCGAGACCATCATAACTATTATTCCTATGGCCTTGCCTCGCTCGTTTTCGGGGAAAATTTCGGTAACCATACCCAGTCCCACCGCAGCAAACATGGCCGTGCCGGTCGCTTGTAGAATGCGACTCAAGATCAGGGTGTAAATGGAAGTGCTCAGGCCGCACAGCAAAGAGCCTAAGATAAAGAATATATATCCAAATTTGTATGCAAAGGCATACCCTTTGCTTTCTGTTAAACTGCCGAACAGCATGATAAGAGCGACCAGTGTTAGCGAGTAACTGAGCGCAACCCAGGCCACCAAATCAACGCTGGCACCCAGCTCTTTGGCTATTGTCGGCAAGGCTACGTTGACCACCGATCCGTCGAATGTGGCCATGAATGTCCCCACCGCCCCGATAGAGAATAATTTATACTTGTGAGGTCGTATGACGGAATCGTTCACTTGTTTTTCTATAGCTAAGTTGTTGTCTGATGAAGAATTGGCTCATTTAAGAGAGAACCATAGGTTATCAGATGAGGACAGTCAACTTGTTTATTTTCTCCAGATTTCGTTAAACAATACGACATTTGGTACGTCATATAAGTGCGACAATCAGACAGGAGCAGGGAAATGAGTGATCAGATTCCGGAACTTGTCAAAGGATTTGTCAGCGGTAACGAAGCAGATTTTGCGGAGCTAATTCGTATATTTAGACGAAAAATCTACTCGGTAGCCTATAAATTTCTGGGGAATCATCTGGACGCCGACGAAGTTGTGCAGGAAACATTTGTCAGAATTCACCGGAAAAGAAAGGAACTTGGTGATGTAAAATATTTCTCAACTTTTCTGATAAGAGTAGCCAGCAACTATTCAATTGACCTTTTAAGAAAACGCAAGGGGCACAGCGGACTGGTCGATGATACTAACTCGCTGCCCGGAATTGATCAGCTTGATTTGTCAAAGAGAGTCCCCACTCCATCAGAAGAGTATGAGAACAAGAGATTGATGACGGAGATTAAATTGGCGCTTGACCAGCTGCCGCCTCGACAAAAACTGACAGCGATACTTCACGATGTAGAAGGCTTTACAAAATCCGAAGTTGCTGATATTCTGGAGTGTCCTAAAGCCACGGTACGCTCAAATCTCCACATCGCCCGGTCAAAGTTAAAACGGATTTTAAAAGACCGACTTTAAATAAATAAAACTTCAGGAGTAAAAATGACATGCGGGGAGGTCCAACCCTTTATCGAGGATTATGCGGATAATAGTTTGGATGAGCACAGAAAAAAACAAGTCAAAGAACATATTGATATCTGCCCGGACTGCCAGGCTGATTTCGATATCACTGTTCAGCTAAAAACGCTGCTGAGGGCGTTTACGACAGAAGAACCCGAATGCGATTATTTCGAAAAGGCTACGGCTTTGATAATCGCCAAAATTTCAGGTGACTTAAGTAAATCCGAAGAAATACACTAAAAAACGGATTTGATTTCTTTTTTGCTTTTATATTTTCCTGTAAGCCGGGAAATTATATAATTCATAAATGAAATTCAAAAGGGGCATAATCCTTGTCATCGATGCCTGCGGAGTGGGCGAACTGCCCGATGCCGCAGACTACGGGGATACAGGATCAGCGACAATTCCAAATGTAGCCAAAGCTGCAGGCGGACTTAATATGCCCAATTGCCAGAAACTTGGTCTGGGCAACATTGTAGAAATCGAAGGTGTCCCCCCTGCCGAAAAGCCTTCGGGCTCTTTCGGCAAGATGGCCGAGCGGGCGGCAGGCAAAGATTCTACCAGCGGTCATTGGGAGATGGCCGGGGTGGTGATTGAAAATCCGTTTCCGACTTTTCCAGATGGCTTTCCGAGGGCTTTAGTTGAGAGATTTGAAAAAGCAGCGAATGTCAAGACGATCGGGAATGTTGCAGCCAGCGGCACCGAGATTATCGAGCGTCTGGGAAAAGAGCATCTAGATTCCGGCGCTATTATTTTGTACACTTCGGCTGATTCTGTTTTTCAGCTGGCAGCGCATGAAGTTATTCTTGCAGTCGAGAGACTCTATGAGATTTGCGCAATAGCACGCGAAATGCTTACTGGAGAATTCGGAGTCGGACGAGTAATTGCCCGACCATTCATAGGAGAGCCGGGTAATTTTGTGCGCACGGCCAGACGCAGAGATTTTTCGCTTGAGCCGCCCAGTGACACAATTTTAGACTTACTTCACAAGTCCGGCAGGAAAGTCCTGTCGATTGGTAAAATTTATGATTTGTTTGTCGGGCGCGGCATCGCTGAGAAAATCAAAACGGCTGACAACAACGAAGTGATGCAAAATATAATCGAGGCGATAGAAAACAATTCGGAGCATGCTTTGATATTCGCCAACTGTGTTGATTTTGATGAAAAGTGGGGACACAGAAACGATGAGAAGAATTTTGCCCGTTCACTCGAAGAGTTTGATGTGCAGCTGGGAGAACTGCTTGGTAAACTCCGTGATGATGACTTACTGATTATCACCGCCGACCATGG
>JADFPZ010000022.1 GCA_022562075.1 Candidatus Zixiibacteriota bacterium
AAGACCTGTGTCTGTCGTCGCGCGACTTGTCGCGTGCCGGACTGGGGCGGGCGGGCGTTCGCCTCACCCTTACGCCGCCGCCAGCCAAAAGCAGCGACGCCAAGGAGTGCCAGCACCGCCAGCGCGATGCTCGACGGTTCGGGCACTTTGGGAGTCGCCACAATCTGGCCGGTGAATTCATTACTACGATAGAGAAGGCTGATGCGACTACCACAGAAGCAACCTGGGACTTGTTGAATGATTTCAGCGTGCCGGTAGCCTCGGGTATTTACATTTATGTTGTCGATGCACCAGGAATTGGTCAGAAAATTGGAAAGATGGCCATATTCACTGAAATAGAAATCCTGGATCAATACTAAGAGAAGAGGATTATAGAGATGAAAAAGAAAACATTTATACTTATAGTATCGTTGCTGTTGCTGGCCGGACAATCGGTTCTGGCCGGCAATGTGAACCGTATCGGCACTGCGGGCGCGACTGAGCTCCTGATTCCGGCCGGTTCACGCGGCTCTGCTATGGGAGGTGCGGTAGTCGCTAACTCATATGGCGTTGATGCCATTTATTGGAACCCGGCCGGCCTGGCCTGGCTTGAGGGTACCGAAGCAATGGCTTCGATTCAGCCATACATCGCCGATATTAATGTAACATACGCCGTCATCGGCACTCACATTGAAGACTTCGGCTCACTGGCCCTGTCTGTCAAAGTTGTTAATATCGGAGATATGATAGAAACTACCGGCAGTTTCCCTGAGGGAACCGGATCTGTTTTTTCACCGACTCTGGCGGTCATTAGTGTTTCTTTCGCCAAAGCACTGACCACTCAGGTCAATTTCGGTTTTACCACTAAAATAATCCGCGAGGATATTTTTGAAGTCAGCTCTAGCGGGGTCGCCTTTGATTTCGGCTTTACTTATGAACCAAGATGGCACGGCCTGACTATGGGGCTGGCATTGAAGAATTTGGGACCGGATATTAGGTTTACCGGCAGCGGCTTTGAGCAGGCGATAAACAACCGTCCCCAGGCTTCAAGTGAATCAGGTTCGGAGCTGCCGACATCGATTGATATGGGTTTGGCTTATAACTTCATCAACGAAGGTCTGAACTCTGCCACATTCGGATGGAATTTCCGTTCCAACAACCTCTCCCAGGATTACTGGCAGGGAGGTCTGGAGTATATATATGATGAACGCTATGCACTGAGAGCGGGATATCTGTACTCTGACGTGGACAATTTCCTTTATGGTTTCTCAATGGGAGGCGGTGTTACTGTTGACCTGGGAGAAACCAGCGTGACATTTGAATTCTCCTGGACAGAAACAGCTGTATTTAATGATAACCAGTACTTTACTATGAAAGCCAGCTTCTAAGAGCTGTACTGTAATAGAGCACAAAAGCCGGGTGACTACTAAAGTCCCCGGCTTTTTTTATGCGAGCTTGATTTAGTTTGCGTTCAGGCAGATCAGGGTCTGCTTTTAGATTTGCGTTTGCTTTGCCCGTGTTCAACTACGGCTTTTATCTCCGGCCAGTACCAGGGAACAAGTCTTTCCAGCCATCTCCGATGAATTGCTCCTTTAGCTGAATCATTCTTATGAAATGAAAAAACATATAAGTCCCTGTGGGCAAAAACGTAGAAAGAGTCGTTCTTTATGATTTCGTCTAATACTCTTTGTGAGGCATCAAGCTGATTCAGCTTGCCGAGGCAAAAGCCAATTTCATACATGAGAAAAGGATTGTGAGGCTCCTGCGATTTACGCAAAGCGGAATCTAAGTAACTAAGAGCAGTCGCATAGTCCCTATTGAGATACTGTTCGATTGCCAATTTGTAATATTCGACATATTGCAAATCATAAACAGTCTCAAAATCCTGAACAATCGGCCTTACTCTTTTGAAAGCTATATTGGGAATTCCCATTAGTTGATTCGGGTTCTCTTTTCTGGACCAGGGAATTGGCACATAAGACAGGAAAAATGCCGGATACATATACAATACTTTTTCAGCCGGAGCGGATGGCTTAGTTCCTGTGGAAAAGACAATATAGTCCGGAGACTTTGCTAATATATACGGTATGTTATATTTGCGCTCTTTCCAGGTCGTCTTTAGCCCCTCAATGTTCGTATTGCTGTGACGGGCGATGGTGGAATCGGTCAGACCGATTATATCAATGACTTCATGACCAACTAATTCATAGCCCAGTTTGCCAATGGTGGCGATAGCAACAGAGAAGTTGGTTGAGTCACTATCTTTCATTTCATTGGAGATGAAATCCATTTTAGATACAAATGTTTTTTCATTGTCGTTGTAGTAGGTAACAAAGTCGAGCGGTAGCCGGTAAGTAAGCCACAAAAGAGGAATAGCTGCTACAAACAGCAGTAAGTATCTGCTTTTGGCGCTGAATGGTTCAAGAATAAGCCGGACCGAAACTGCCGCAAGCATAGCCGTAAGCCCAAAAACAGGCAGAAAGAATCGATGGACTTTGAGTACATCTCCGCCCACCAAAACTATATAGAGAATATATACAAATGAAAACAGCCAAAGAACTTTGACCGAATATGACAGCTTCTTCAAATTTAAGGCCGTGATCAAAAATCCAATGCCAAGAAACCCATAATCCAGGAAAAACCTGCCGGCATATTCCAGACCGCTCATTAGCTGTACAGAGTCAAAACCTGTTTTGGCATAGAACGGATTGGGTAAAATTGAGCCGTAATAGGTAACTTTAAAAATCAAAAAGGGAATTGAAATCACAAAAGCAATCGCACCGGCAGTTATTGCAAATTTAGGCAGCCGTTTTTCTAATAGCGCTTCGACAAAAACAAAAATTATGGCCAACAGGGCGCCCTCAGGCCTGACCCAGACAGCCAGAGCCAGCGTGGCCGCTAAAAGCCAATTGCGTTTCAGGTACAACCTGACTGAAAGCAATGTCAGAAAGGTAAAGGCAGCTGTTTCAAGCCCGGCCGGCGACCAATACGCAAAAGAAAAGTTAACCGCTACGAGAAAAAGAGCCAATAGCGAAAACCATTTGTCAGCCGGTGCGAAAAGATCGCGCGCTATTATGAAAATCAAGAATAACGACAATCCCCCAAAAATTAAGCCGCTGGAGGCTGCAACCACAATGTAGTCAAATCCTAAACTCCCCCACAATAAGAGATAAATTGTCCAACCAAAATTGGTAAATCCTTCTATTCTTTCGCCTATGTTGAATACCAGGCCGTCTCCGTTAAGATAGTTGGCAACATATCGAAAGGTAATATAGGCATCGTCTTGAATAAATTTTAAATAGTCTGCGATATAGGCATAAAGACCAACAGCCGGTATAATTGGCCAGTAAGTTACAGCTTTTTTCAAATTAAGGCTCACTATTCAGCTTTCGATTTTGTAGATTAAGAATGTAGTTGCTATATTAAGGCATAGCAGGCGGGCATTGCAAGCTGAATTGTGTCTGATTTGGCGCAATTAGTCTGGAATTTGCACAGGCCCGAAAGGCTAACTTTCGCTGTCACTCTTTTTTATTACTAACTCTTCCCGTCGCATCTGGAGCTTATCGTAGCTCTTCGACGAAATCACATAGTACCAGTCTGCAAATCTATTGTTTAGTTCCACGGAAAGTTTTCTGCCGGTATCTATTTCAGACTGCCAGATCGTTCTTTGGTTTGCCAGCTGTCTATTTCTTGTATCACTGTTTGTTAACAAGCTGTCTGCTTTCGTCCGCCATTCATCGTTAGATGGTTTTGCCGGCTCAGGAAAAGATGACGAGTCAAACACGGCAGAGACAAACAGGTAGCGGTTTTCTATAGTGCTTTCCTCTCCGCCCGATTTTTCACTGCCGGCAATTTCTCCAAAACGCAGAGTATACTTAACTCCGTCGTCGGTATAAATAAGCATCTCACCTTCATTAGAAAGCAGCTGCCCGCCTGCCGTAAAATAAAACCCCTTCGACTGCAGTGAAATTCTGTCCTGCGAGTTTATTTTTTTCCCGTCCGATGATTTGCTCTTTAAACTCTGTGACAATCCCTGCGGCTTTGGTCGAACGTCGACAATTTTCAACTCGACCAGCGAGTTCAGCAGTTCGCGCATTCTGACATCGTCAACTTTCTGCGTAGATCTCATCTTATCAGCACTCCAGAGATCGTTATCTCCTCTTGAAAGGGCCAGATTGTCTCTTCTTTCAACTGACAGAGTTCGCTCATTTATAGTGTAATCGTTTATCACGACTCTTTCTATTTTTTCGGTAGTAACTTTCAGGAGGTCAGATTCTATCCAGTCTTCGAACTTTGTTGATACTTCAATTTCTGTCCTGGCAGCATATACTCTGGATTGCTCAGGTGAGCGAACATACTTAAATCCGTTTTTCTTTTCAACTTCCCGGCCAATTATCAAATCAGCCAGCACCGCCCCGCCGCGCCCCTTGATAGTTATGCGCTGACCTTTTCCTTTTAGTGAACCATCGTCACTTAATGGATCTATTACTGAAAATTGCTCGTGGTCGGTAATAATCGAGGAACGGTAGTCATCTTTTTTAATCTGTATCATGGCCGCCGCAGTATTGGCCAGACGCTCGGCACCATCTGCCGGATAATTATAATGTGAAGGAATAGTCCACTTGCCATTCTCAAATGTTACCTTAAACGGTACCGCTTCGCCTGTTTCCTGGTCATATTCTATTACTTCCAGAGTTGTAGCTTCATTTGGATCTTCAAAATCGGGGAAGAACGCCTGACCCTGTCCGATAAAAGCTTCAGGAGTGATTCTTTTGGGAGTTACAATAACCGCCAGTGCCAAAAGCACAACTGCAGTCAGAACAAACCACAATGTTTTTCTGTTTTCATCCATATAGAAATTAACTCCTCAACCTTCGTTCAATGGCGGCGCCCGCCAGTTCTTTTTTGCGGCGCTTAAAAAATATGATAATACCGACAATCAAAACCGGTATCGGTGGCAGCGACACAGCCAGAGTTTTAATGCGAGACTGGATGCTCCTGATAGAAGTTTCCATTTTTTCTTTACTGCTCAAAATAGTCGCGTTCTTTTTAGCTTCAATATTCGCCTGATGAGCCTCGAATCTGCGATTTTCAACTTCCTGAAGATTCTGGGTCATAATCTTTTTGGTCTGGGCATCAAGGTCCGTGCGGTTGCTGACCTGAGCCACTTTTTCACTCAATCTTTGCTGAGCCTGAGCCAGAGCCGTCTGTGCTTCGTTTTCGGCTTCTTTTTCTTCTTTTAAGCGCTGCTCTACGAATTCTCTGATGCGATCTTCGACAGATGCCAGGGCTCTGTGTTTAAGCCGTTTCTTACGCAAGTCGATGAAAGAATAATCTTCCATGAGAAGATCTATGCAGTTTAAGAAGAATGAAACATTGTCGAAATTCAAGTTTGCCAGACCTTGCTGCCTGATTTGAAAAAACTGCTCTCCGATAAAATCAATATCTGCAACCACAATTGCATTTACTTTTTCAGGCTGTGCTTCGGCTGATGCCGCCGGCTGATTGCCCCAGATTCTGGCCGCTATGGTATAGACTTCGCCATTGGGAACCCGCCGGACGTTTCTGTTTATATTCAAACCCATTCCAAAAAATCCGCGCTGAACCAACTGTGGAAACTGATGAACCCCTGAGACACGTCCGGATTTTAAGAGCGGCTGAAAATCGTATTTGCTTTCAAAAGCTTTGTTAAGATAACCGCCATAAATTATCGCCATTTCCTGCAGACCGGCGCTGGCATCATTAAGCGGATTAAATCCCTCGGTGGTCTGATTACTTTCTGTCACAAAAACTACTTCTGCTGGCAGTTGTAATAATTCCGGGTGGGGGTTGTAATTGTCCCAAATAATTTGCTGGGTGTTCCAAATCACGCCTATACTGGACATCAGTTTATTGATATCCCCTTTTGCTTCCGCCGGCGGCTGGTTCTGCGCAAATGGATTTCTTTGAGCATCGGCAGGTAAAACCGGCGACAGGGCCATGTTAAAAGCAGGCAGGGGGTCAACCAAGAGCATGGTCGGTTTTCCTGAAACAATATACTGCTCCAGATTATCAAGCTGTGGCTGAGTAAGCGATGACGGCAGAACAACCAGCAGCGCCTGAATATCTTCTTCAATGGCAACATCCGGTGAAATATGAACTACTTCGTACTGCTTGCTTAGCTCAAGCACGATTGACCAGGGCGGATTGTTGGCCATAGTTTGGAAGTCCATGCCGCCAAAAACTTTTGCTTCTGTATTAAGAATGCCGACTTTCTTACGTTTAGAGCGGGCCACCACCCGGATGCTTCTGACCAGTTCGTATTCAACCGGCAGGCCTCTGTCAAAAAATGGAATGATTTCCTCTGCCACACCGCTGGTAAAGGCCAAACCGAGAAAAATTTGTGAACTGCTGGCTCTGGCCGAGCCGCTGCTCAATACTTCTCTGGGAACGATGCCAAACTTTTCACGAGCTTCACGAGCCTGGTCACTAAACGGTTCAGTATCGTTTATCAAAATTTGCACCTTACCGCCTGACAAGGATGCAATTTCATCGAGCTTGCTTAGCAGATTGGCTCTGGTTTCGACAAACCCCTGTGGCACATAGGGACTGATGTAGGCCTGAACCAAAATAGGCCGGTCGTCCGGCAGCTCGTCCAGCAGTTCTTTGGTTTCACTTGAAAGAGAATGTAATTGTTCGGCAGTGGCGTCGAATCTTATACCGGTATAGGACATCAACACGTTAAAGCTTATGACTGCTATGATTAAGGCTATGATCCGAACCAGCTGGTGTATCAAGTAGTTTCTTTGTCCGGACTCTACCGGCCAGTGCCTGCGGCCAAGTATAATTACGTTTAAGTAAAGCATCAGGGCGACGATTGATATAAAATAGATAAGTCCGTGCAAACTTATGACACCGCGGGAAAATTCCGAAAACGCTTTTTGAATACTGACAAGTCTGAGAAGGCTTTCCAGTCCCTGTCCGACAATCACTCCGGCTGAGGAGAGATAAACGAACAAAGAGCAAAACAGCGCGCCCAGAACAAAGGCGATGGTGACATTGGCTGTTAGAAGTGATGCCAGCATTCCCACCGACAAAAGTGCGGCGCCAATCAGCCAGTAACCGAGATAATTTGAGAACATTAGTCCGATATCCGGCTGTCCCAGCCAGAACAGAACCATAACATGGCTCAGAGATAAAATCAAAGCGGCAGAATAAATTCCGAGTACAGCCAGATACTTGCCGAGTACAATTTCCAGATCTGTTGCCGGCAGAGTCAAGAGCAGCTCATCGGTGCCGCTTTTCTTTTCATCGGCCCAGACCGACATAGTCAGAGCCGGGATGAAAAACAAAAGCAGGTAGGGGAAAAAATCATTGAGCTGATCAAGGTTGGCCAGATTGTTGGCAAAAAATCTTGTCTGCCAGAAAGCAGCAGCGGCACTCAGGAAAATAAAAAGTGTGACAAAGACATAGCCGGTCGGACTCGAAAAATATGAAAACAGATTACGACGGCTGATGGCCAAAATTAGTTTTTTATTCAGCTCAAACTTCATTATTCTCGCTCTCGTCTGAGCTTTTCTGTTTATAAGAGCCGGTCAGCCGGTAAAAATTTTCTTCCAACGTACCGCCGGACTTGAGTTCGTCCGGTGTGCCGTCAAAAACCAGTTTACCGCGGTCCACGAACAACACCCGGTCGGCGACTGCTTCAACTTCCTGCAAAATATGAGTTGATATCAGAATTGTCTTGGAGCGCCCAAGTTTACTAATGTTTAACCTGAACTCTTTGATCTGGTTGGGGTCAAGCCCCGCTGTCGGTTCGTCCATTATAAGCACATCCGGATCATGAAGCAGCGCCTGGGCCAGTCCCACCCGCTGGCGATAGCCTTTGGAGAGCTTGCCTATCGGTTTTTCCAGCACTTCTTCCAAAGCACATAGATCGCTGACTTCTTCAATGCGGCTGGCCAGCTTCTTTTTTTCAATCCCTCGGGCGTTTCCGAAAAATGCCAGCAGCTCTGACGGGGTCATGTCATCGTAGAGCGGGCCGTTTTCCGGCAGATAGCCGAGCCTCCGGGCGGCTTCGAGTCTCTGTCCATAGACATCAAAGCCGGCTATACTGGCTCTGCCTTCGCTGGCCCCTAAAAAACCGGACAGAATCTTCATTGTTGTGGATTTACCGGCACCGTTCGGACCCAAAAATGCCACAATCTGCCCTTTGGGGATTGAAAATGAAATATCCTGAATTGCCACAAAAGAGCCGTAAAATTTGCTCAAATGTGAGGCCTGAATCATAGCTTCGTTTGACTTATCTGACATCCAACTCTTTTCTATATCTTTATTCTAATAATTCAAGTTAGACTAAAAAGCCCAAGCGGCTTCTTAGAATCTTGCAAAAATATGAACTTCTATCCTACCTGTCAAGACCGGCCATCTGAACATTTTAACAGCCTGCCTTTATTTACTTACAACTAAGATTATATTTCTATGGTGTCTAACAGTTCCAAAAATTTCATAAAAAAAAGCTGCCTCAACTGAGGCAGCTTTGATCTATTTTGGCGCCGTCAATTACTTACGGGCAAGGCTCTGCCGGATCACCGCCCCTGAAAATGAAATCTACCGCAAACGTTAAATCCAGGATATCGGGACCTTCGCCGTCGCTGTTAAAATCCGCTTCTTCGGGACAATCTCCGGGGTCATTGCTGCCACGGAATATGAAATCCACAGTGAAAGTCAAATCCAGAATATTAAGATCGTTGCCGTCGCCGTTTATATCTCCTCTACTGCCAACACAACAGTCTACAAATTCTACTGTCGGTTCCAGACAGGTGCAATCGACCGGACCTGCCCCGCCCAGTAAATAAAGCTCTATTCCATTGATATCACCCAAATCGATAATGCAATCACCGTTAAAGTCTCCGTTGGCCAGTGGTACAGGAGCAGGGCCACCAGATGTTAAGAAGTCTATTAAGAATACCTGATCAAGTATATTTATGCCACCGTCACCATCAGCATCACCCGGCATTTGACCGAGACAACTATCGGAAAACTCAATCACAAAAAGGCCGCTTTGCATATCGGAAAGAAGAATCTTGCCCGATGGCAAATACGGATAAACATTCCAGTTTCCACGGTAACCATAACCGTTGCTCAGATAAGTGTCATAGTAGCCGATCTGCAGAGGTATAGTCGGATTGGCCACATTGTACAATTGCAAGCCTTCGGTGTAATGAGCGATGTATAAAATGCCATTCTTTTCATAGCAATTATGAGCAGAGGCGCTGGGGTCGACGATGATATCCGCGACTTTTGTGACACTTCCAAGATTTTGAACATCAAATATTCTGGTATGCTGCCCGTCGCCGATTTCGTCTCCTACGGCAACATATCGGCCGCTGTCAAGTACCGCAACATTATGTGCCCCCGAACCAGGGTAGTTAAAAGTAGTAATAAGCGATGGTGCAGCCTTATTACTGATATCCAGAACATCTATCCCTTCGCCCCAGATGGCTGCGGCGTACAATGTATCGTTATAGATATCTATATCGTGATAATAATACGGCTCAAACGAACTCACAAAAGTTGGTGAAGCTGGAGTCGAAATATCATATATCAAGAGTCCTCCGGTATTGTTGTCACCGATGATATAGAGATAGTCGCCAACTACTTTGCAATTATGAGCGCCCGAACCGTTATCATGCGCTATCGTTGAAACCTGAACTGGATTTGTCACATCTGAAATATCAAAAATCTGGGTACTCTCTCCTTGGCTTACTACAATCGCATAGTTCTGGTAGGTTTTAACATCTTTGGCGTCGTTCCCCGGAACAATTGCCGGTAAAAAGCCAACTTCGGAGATCGGACTCGTACTCAAATCAATGATACTGACACCTTCGTTGCGGGCGCAAATCAGAGCGTATTCGTTACCATTAGTATCTACGTACGCCCAGCAGTCACCATAGCGAGATCGCCCGTTCCAGAAATCTACCAGCACCGTATTGCTAAACGGAGTCTGAGCTAAGATGCTCAATTCCTTACTCGATGAGACAATGCTTCTGGCTGCGTCGTCAGCCTCAATGCGATAGTAATAAGTCTCACCAATAGTAACTGCGTTATCAACATAGCGGGTAGTTGTCCCTGAGACCTGAGCCAATAAGGTTGCCGGAGGTGAAACAGTATCGCCGTAAATATCAAAATGGTCGATTGTAACTGAGCCGACGTATCTCCAGTCCAGTATTATTTGGTCGCCATCAGGTATACCGGTAAATCCCGCAATATCATAGGGTGTGATGGTCAGCGTACAGGGTTCGCTCTCAAAAAATGTATGCCCGACCGGGATTACCGGCCACCAGCCATACAGTTTGTCCAAACCAGCGGCTCCGAAATTAACATTCGCGGTATCATAGGTAGTGCCGCTGCCGTCATAATCAGAATTCATTACAAACAAGTATTCACGGCTGCCATTACTGGTAGTCGGATCCCACTGCAAGTTAACGTTTCCACCCGGTGAATACTCTACAAAACACAGATTTAACCTGCGGGGATTAAGAGTATCAGAAATATCCCAGGCCGAGCCGGGAAATGTTCCGACCCCGGAAGCTATATATCCTAAATCTCTGCGAAATGTCTGGCAGAGTGTCTGTTTTGAAATATCGGTTTCGAATATTATCTGAACCTTTACATATTCTGAATCTGCGATAGTACTTCCTCTTCCGAAGAAGTCTTTTCCCTTGGCAATGCTGCCGCCAAATGTCTCCCCGCCAAAGTTGACTCCACTCAGCCATTGGGTCGAGCAAGTCCAGACAGCATCAATTTCCGGCTCACCGGCAGCAGAACTGAGCTTTTGACTGCCAGACTGCTTGGCAGAGTTTTGCACTCGGTCAGGATTTTCCCACATTAATGGAAGGCTGGACCTGTCAAATTGGCTCGAATGAGAATTTTCTCTTGGCGCCGATGCCGCGGCTGACGCCAATAGCAGTGTTACAATAGTAGCCGTGGCATAATTGCGGAATTTTCTGATCATAACCTAATACCTCTTATTTTCTTCTCAATGAATTACCGGTTTTGCCTGTTAAAGTGGCGGTCAATTAAAGGTAGCTGCCGGAGTAAAAATTTCACAATTCCTACACCAATATATCAGATGTCGCAGTTTTGGCAAGATTTTTGGCTGCTTCCCTGTGAATTTGCTTTTGAAAGAGACTTTTAAGAGCTAATTTCTACGTATGGGAATTGGTTTCTCTTCGAACATTTCTATCGATGACAATCTCTGCCGCTCATTTTTTCTATCGGCTATGAAGTTTGGCGACAAGGTAGCTTATAAGGCCGATGGAGGAACCGGCAGGTCATGCAGTTATAGAGATGCTCTGGATATCGTCAGCCGGTTCGGCGCTGGCCTTAAGGCTAAATGCAAAAGTGAAACAGAGATTGGACTTCTTTCTGAAAACAGACCCGAATGGCCGATTTCTTACCTGTCTATTTTGAATTCGGGTAAAACCGTGGTGCCAATCGATGCCAACCTGAAACCGGCTGAAAAGAAAAACATAATCGACAGCGCCCGGCTAAAAACAGTAATCGTATCTGATTCTCAGAAAGATACAATTTCGGATATCAGCAGTGACTTAAAACTGATATTGATTTCTGAAGACAGTGAAAACAGCTGGCATAACTACTTTCAGTCGCCAACGAAGCAGATAGAAATTTCTTCAGATAAAACCGCGGCGCTGATTTATACTTCCGGCACTACCGGCAACCCCAAGGCGGTCATGCTGACCCACTCCAATCTTTTGCACAATCTAAACTCTATCGGAAGCTGTTTTCAATTCAGCGAAACAGATATCTTCCTGTCGGTGCTCCCCTTGCACCATACTCTGGAATGTACCTGCGGCTTTCTTACTCCCTTTAGTTGCGGCGCCCAGGTAGTTTTTGCCCGTTCGCTTAAGTCAAAAGAGATTGTCGAAGATATCAAGCGCAGCCAGGCGACCATTATGATAGCCGTGCCGCTTTTATTTGAAAAGATGTACGACTCGATTTCCCGAAAAATTAAAACCGCGCCGCTTGTCCGGCGAATTCTTTTTAAGATTCTTTTTAGTCTGTCATGGCTCGGCTGGAAATTTGGTCTCAGGCTGGGGCATTCTCTGTTTAAGAGCATGCGCGAGAGGGCGGGACTTTCTTCGATCAGGATTTTTGTCAGCGGCGGCGCGCCCCTCCCCAAAAAAATCGCCGTCTTCTTTAATTTGATAGGCTTTACCTTTCTAGAAGGCTACGGTCTGACGGAAACCTCACCGGTGCTGACAGCCAACCGGCTGGATGATATCAAGTTTGGCTCAGTCGGCAGAGCAGTGCCGGGCGTGGAAGTTAAAATCAATAAGCCTGACAAAAACGGCATAGGCGAAATAATCGCCCGCGGCGGCAATATCACGCCCGGTTACAAAGACAACCCCCAGGCCACCGCCGAACTTATTCGCGATGGCTGGCTATACACCGGTGATTTGGGAAAACTTGAAAATGGCTATCTCTACATCACCGGCCGGGCAAAAAACCTGATTGTTTCGGCCGCCGGTAAAAATATTTATCCTGAAGAAATCGAAGAGCATCTGTTTGCCTCGCCCTATATCTTAGAGGCCGTCGTCTTCGGGCGTAAAAAACAAAATAAACAGGGCGAAGATGTCTTAGCCGTCATAGTACCCGACCTTGACCAGATTGCACTCGATTTTTCTACTGTAAGTGCAGACTCACCTGATATGACCGCCCTGAAAAAAGTGATGGACAAAATTGTGTCTGAGATAAATTCTTCAATGTCCGGCTACAAACGGATTAACAGCTTTGAAATTCAGCTCGAAGAACTCGAAAAAACCTCGACCAAAAAAGTTAAGAGGTTTGTGTATGGGTAGGAATATCATTGCACCTGAACGTTTTATTCAATTTGAAATAGGAATTAGAAATGACAATAAAATTTAGAATCAAACGAAGAAAGTCTTCTCTTGTTGAAAATGGCATTGTGACAATTTCTTTACGTTCTTGGAGCGACTTTTCGAAATACATTGAAGAAAGATTAGTAGAACGCAAAACGTACATTTATAGAGGGCAAGAGAGTGCGAAATGGGAATTGATTCCAACTTTCTTTAGGAATCTTCAGACCAAGCAAAGAAAACACGTTTCAGAAACACGAAAAAAACATCTAGAGAATTTCCGAATGGCAGCAAGAGGGCGACGTGGAAGTAACCCTCCTGAAATAAAGGAGGAAAATCAATGGTGGTCCTTGGGGCAACATCACGGCTTGGATACACCTCTGTTGGATTGGACAGAGTCCCCTTTTGTAGCTCTTTACTTTGCATTCAAGAAGGAAAACAAGGTCAAAAACGATTCAAGAATCGTATATTGCCTATCAGAGAATTCAGTTAATGAGAAATACGAAGAGATTATGCGACACTATGCCTTTGAAAAAGCAAATTACAAAATGCAAAATATTGGTGTTTCTATGCTGGACAGATTGCAGGAGAGTGTGGCGCTACCGAAAAAATCAGTCCTCAAAGAACCTGATCCCCCAGAATCAATTGAAATCGTTAGACCAATGAGTGATGAAAACTTTAGACTTGTTAGTCAAAGAGGGCTATTTGTAAGGGTCCCAGATTCGATTAAATTAGAAGATTGGATTATGAAACACTTTGAAGGCGAGAGCAAGAAGTATAAGCTGATAAGAATTAAAATGCCTAATAAAGATAGGGAATCTTGTCTGCGTTTCCTAAACAGGATGAACATAAACCATTTATCTCTTTTCCCCGATCTTTACGGTGCGTCAGCCCATTGTAACAACGACCTCAATATCAAAAACTATTGAGTCAGATTGCCCCGGTGCCCCACTGCTTGCGGTGGGTTCTTCGGCGGGGTGGCCCACCAATGCTGGTAGGTTCCCGTGAAATAATTCTAACCCATCAAAACATTAATACTCCCACACACATTTGTGGGCGGCAGACGTCTCCGCGCAGTCCTGAGCCTGCCGAAGGGTCTGCCCCATTATCGCATCAACATTCCCGCACATATCACCGGCTGGATTTCCGCTTTCACGGCAATAATGTGATTAACACTTCTGCCCCATTTTTTGTATACTAATACGAAGCTAAAATCAACTTACTCAATGAAAGGCGCGCGATATGATTAAAGGCGGCATACCGACAATCTTTGTGTCCGATATGGATCGGGCTGTAAGTTTTTACACTGATACGTTGGGAATGAAAATTCAACAACGTTTCGGCAATAATTGGTGTTCGATAGACGCCGGTGATGGGCTGACACTCGGTCTTCATCCAGCGGGCCCAAACAAACCCGAACCAGGAAGTAGAGGAGCCATTTCGATAGGATTAGGACTCACCCAACCTCTTGATGATGTCGTCAAGACACTCAAAGAGAGAGGCGTAGCTTTTGAAGGCGATATAATCGATGATGATGCGGTTCGTTTAGCGCCGTTTGGTGACCCCGATGGTAACGAGTTCTATCTGTGGGAATATAAAAAGTAGCAGAATCCTTTTCGGATACTTCATTCCCGGGCGCCCCACCATTTATGGCAAAGTCCTGAGCGAAGCCGAAGGGTCGGTTCCGAACAAGTTTCCCTCGTCTTCAATGCTAATTACTCCTACGTCCCCTCATATATGTATGTCATAGAAATATATCCGATTTCGACCAATTCCGGCTCATTTTCACTACAAGTTCTATTAGCCAGAAAGTAAAATATAACAAAACGAACCCAAGCGTACTCGCAGGTCCGTGGACCATTTATGCGCCTGTGTGACCGAATAAAGCATCCTTCGACTCCCTCAATTACTCGGGACCTTGCTGTAAGGCTCAGGATGACTTTGTGGGGTGGCCCGCACTATATTGTGGGCGGCCGCAGAGCGTGTCCTCACACAGTCCTGAGCCTGCGCTAGTCCCGTGCGTAGACACGGGGCCGAAGGGTCTGCCCCTTAGTAACCGAGCAAACCACTCTTTAGTCGAAAATAATCAGAAGAATCTCAACTAAATCAGAAAAATATGCTCAAGTACAGGAACTTTTCCGCTTTTTGTGCGTAATAGTGTATATATAAGCAAAGGAGATTCCTGACACAAACCTAAAACAGGATATAATTCTATGAACAACAAAATATTAGATGAAATGGACAAGAAAATCCTGATAGTCCTTCAGGAAGATGCCCGGATGCCCAACAAGGAGATTTCCAACCGGGTCGGTTTGGTGCCCTCGGCAACCTCAGAGCGGCTCCGCAAACTCAAAGAGCGCGGAATTATCAAGTCTTTTGAGACTCGCCTTGATACCGAGAAAATCGGCTATGGTCTGGTGGCGTTTGTTTTTGTTAAGACCAATGAACTGGCGCATGGTTCACAGATTGGCGTAGATCTGGCCAAAGTGCCCGAAGCTCAGGAGGTTTTTAACGTAGCCGGTGAAGACTGCTATCTGGTCAAGATTCGCACCAAAAACACCAGTTCTCTGGGGAAAATCTTAAGAGAAAAGATTGGAGTTATTCCCGAGGTCCTTTCGACCCGCAGCACAATCGTAATGGAGTCGTACAAAGAGACCTGCGCCATACCAATTAACGAGATGGAGCCGGAAGAATAATTTATGGCCAATGTTACCCGCTTAAACCTCATACTCGGCTTTGCGGCCATTTATATCATCTGGGGTTCTACCTACCTGACAATCGGCTGGGGAGTCGACACTATACCGCCCTTTATTCTGGCCGGTGTCAGATTTTTGATGGGGGGCGGACTCCTATATTGGTGGGCAATAGCCAGAAGGGCCGAAAAGCCTCAAAAAAAGCACTGGCTGACTACCGGCATTATAGGCCTGCTAATGACTGTCAGCGGCATCGGACTGGTGACATGGGCAGAAAAGACAGTACCATCCGGGATAACCGCTCTTATGATAGCCATGGTGCCAATGTGGATAGTCCTGATTGACTGGATTCGCCCAAATGGCACCAGACCGGCGTGGATAGCTATTTTTGGAGTGCTGCTGGGATTTGGCGGTGTGGCTTTCCTGATTAACCCAACCAATATCGGCGGGCTTTCTGAAATCGACTCACTCGGAGCATTTCTGATTGCCGTAGCCTGTTTTTCCTGGGCGCTGGGCTCGGTTTACTCCAGATATGCCGCTCAGCCAAAATCGCAGGCGCTCTCGGCTGGCATGCAGATGATAATCGGTGGTGCGGTCCTAATGCTTTTGGCTCTCTTAAAGGGCGAATATGCCGAAATTGACCTGGCCGCAATATCAGCCAAATCAGTCTGGTCATTAGTTTATCTGATTACAATTGGCTCCTACGCTTATGCTGTTTACATCTGGCTGATGAAAGCCTCTACCCCGGCGCGAGTGTCGACCTACGCTTATGTCAACCCGATAATCGCTCTATTTCTGGGCAGCATACTGGCCGGAGAAGAACTCAGCGGCTGGGCGCTGGGCTGCTCGACTGTCATAATTCTTGCCGTTGTCTTGATCATATCGGCCAAGGCGCGCGCCCAAATAATCGATATGGGTAGTTCAGAAAACGATGCGAAAAAGGCAAATGAGCCTGAGAAAATTATTAAAGACGGCTCTGAGCCTGCTGCCGAATGCTGTTAAACAGCTGTCTGGCTTGTTAAGCTGAAGGCTGTCGCCGTGCATCAATAAACGATTTCACACCAATAATCAAAAAAACCAGAGATAATATAGCCGTCACCGATTTGCCGATGACTGCGCCGGGACGGGTAACCTCTTCGCCACCTATCATTGTAATAAGAGACGGCAATGCACTCGCAGTTCCCAGAAGTCCTAAAAGTCCAAAGACTAAAGCGATGTGCATAAAAAGTTTTCGTCTGCTTTCTTTCTGAGCCAAAACCCCACAGACGAGAATTATAGTCCCTAAAAACGCCGGAATAAGTGCGGTAACACTGACCATACCGCTCATAAAATAGCCGACAACGCCTAAGACTATTAATAGAGCACCATAAACAATTGTTGTGACGGGAAGATTCACTTTTAGCCTCCTGCTACTTAAATTTATTTACTTGTAATAGTAAAGAACTTTGAAATTTCCACAAGTTTGAAAAAACAGAATTAATTCCGCCGTCAAAGCTGTTTTGTTGCCAGATAGTCATATTTTGTTTATAAAGATGATGATAAAAGTATCGGGCTAATCAAAATTACTTGAAAGGTATGCAGTTATGTCTAACAAGGCTAAGATAATCGCTTTCGCAGGGAGCACCCGTAAAGATTCATATAACAAGAAACTGGTTAAAATAGCTGTCGAGGGGGCCAAAGATGCCGGCGCCGAAGTTACCTACATTGACCTGGAAGATTACCGGCTGCCTCTTTTTGACGAAGATTTTGAAAGCAGCCAGGGCCATCCTGAAAATGTAAGAAAACTTAAAGATTTATTTCTTGAGCATAACGGCCTGTTGATTTCATCGCCGGAATACAATAGCTCTTATTCTGGAGTTTTTAAGAACACTATTGACTGGCTGTCACGTCCGGTTGAGGGTTATCCCCCGCTGGAATGTTTTGCTGATAAAGTAGCAGTACTCATGGCGGCCTCGCCCGGTTCACTTGGGGGACTTCGCGGACTTGTTCATGTTCGCTCGCTACTTGGTAATATAAAAGTGACGGTATTACCTGAACAGATTGCGCTAACTTCTGCCGGCAGCGCTTTTGAGAATGATACGACACTTAAAGACGCTAAGATGCATGACAATATAAAAGGTCTGGGCAAAAAGCTGACCGAGACTATAAACAAGTTAAATTCTTAACGTTCTACAAATGACAGATTTCAATAACTACCGCAGCAAATTTGATTCTCTGAGGAATTGCCACTACCTCATTTCTAATTCTTTGGGCGCCATGCCCAACAGCGCCAGAGAATGGTCTGATAAATATCTGAATATCTGGCAGCACAGAGGTGTACGCTGCTGGGAAGAAGAATGGTGGCAGCTGGGGAAAACAGCAGGGAATAAAATTGGTGCGCTCATAAATGCAGAGAACGATACTGTGACTATGCAGGCCAATGTTACTTCGGCCCAGGCAGTTGTGCTGTCATCTTTTGATTTTTCTCAAAAGAGAAACAAAGTAGTCATGATAGAGCAGGAGTTTCCCTCGCTATTATATCTTTATCGCAACTGGCTTGAGGATAACGGCAAGCTTGAAATCGTAGCCTGCCCTGATGGTATGACAGTCCCCACCGAGAAACTTCTTGAAGCAATTGATGAATCGACGAGGCTTGTTTCAATTTCTCATGTTCTTTTTCGTTCATCGTATATTGTTAATGTAGAGGCAATAATTGAAAAGGCTCATGCCGTTGGCGCCATGGTTCTTCTGGATATCTACCAGTCGATTGGCACGGTTCCGATAGATCTGCGGGCATTAAATGCAGATTTTGCAGTGGGCGGCTGCTTAAAATGGCTCTGCGGCGGACCGGGCGCTTGTTTTCTTTATGTCAAACCGGACATAAAAGAGCAGCTAAAACCGAAACTAACCGGCTGGCTGGCTCACAAAAACCCCTTTGCTTTTGACAGCTCTGCTATGGAATACGCCACAGATTCTTATCGCTTTATGTCGGGCACTCCGGCCATACCTGCGCTTTACATCTGCCAGGCAGGACTGGAAATAATAGCAGAAATTGGTATAAATAATATTCGAAAGCGCTCCATAGAAATGACCGGCAAATTGATCAGCTTCGCCAGAGAAAAAGGCTGGCCGCTTAAGACTCCTGAAAAAGAAAGTGAACGCGGCGGTACGGTCAGCTTTAATATTCCAAATGCTCAGGCTGTCGAAAAGGAGCTACTCAAAAGAAATTTCTTAGTCGACTACCGGCCAAAGGTCGGCCTGCGCGTTTCTCCGCACTTTTATAATTCTGACGCAGAGTTAGATGATTTACTGGCAGCTATTTCTGAAATTCGCTCTTAACTATCTCTTTCTCCATCTGGCTCTTCTCTATTTCCTTTTCTGCCTTGCCAGAAGAAAAATCCGAATATAATTAACAGGTAGAGCGAGGTGCTTAAAGTAATAATCTTGCCAGTGGCGTACCGCTCAGATTCAAAAATCATGGTAACTTTTTTTGCTCCGGCAGGAATCGCAACCGCCCGGAAAGATCCGTCTGCCCTGAGCAATTTTGCCGGTTGATTATCGACAAAAATATGCCAGCTGTCGTAGTAATTTTCAGTCAGAACAAGAATACGATTGGCTGTGCAGTTAACACCGATTACCACCGAATCAAATTGGTGTTCAATTATCCAGGCAGAATCAGATAGTATGCTGTCTGAAGATATATCAAGAGGCGGTTCTTCTTCGAGATAAACTAACTGACCCAAATCATAGCCCCCCTGCAAAACCTCAGTAACAATCTGCTTGCGTTCGCTTATTACTCTGTACTGGTTGACCAGGAAAACGCGCTTAAGAGCATTTTCGTTTTTCATGACTTTAACGTTTCCAAACGAGATTGCATCTGTAACCGGTTTTTCGCCCATGAAGCCCTGGGGCAAGACCATATTCGAGGCGAGCAACAGGTATTTGGTGCCTATCAGATTTAAGAAACGGGCGTTGGTCAGGTTTGTAAGTTTTGGCCCTCCCAGCAGGTCGTCGTACCAGCGCAACTGATTGCCGTGGTAACCTGTGACAACTTCGATTCCGAACTGAGGCAGCATCATTTTTGGAATGTCACGGGTTAGATTAAGAACACGGAACTTACCCTCTTGCTGTGTGAAAAAATTGGTGACCTGATTGGGCTTGAAATAGTTATCAGGGTCGACCACATCGATGAAGCGGCTGTCAAAGCGGACGCCATCAACTATAGGTAAAAGTACCAGCGCCGAGATTATTATTATCCCTGCCCGGCCGGTAAGATAAAGCCAGATGAATAATGCTGCTAAAGACGTAAACAAAAACCCAAACCAGGCTCCGCTTTGTATCGCCGGAAGGTTCCGGTAAGCCAGGTCAAGTTTACTGACGCCCTGCCCTACCAGAGAGGTCGAAGCTTCACTGTAGAAAATTGATGACCAGATTGAGAGCATGGAGTTACCGGCAGTCCCGAACAGAAATGCCAGCACGAATAAGAAAGCGGGGAATCCGAACAATATATAATACAGTTTTTTTCTAAGTTCTCGGTTGTCGAAATTTTTCCACTCGATAATTTTTTGTATTCCCATTCCTGCCAATAAAGAAACGCTGAAGGCAAAGAAAAACATAATCATGCTTGGCGCTCTGAGCGAACTTACCTTGGGTATCAACCAGTAAAATATTTTAAAAATCGGGGTTGTAGCACCAAGTCCGTAGAGCAGTGCAAACAACGCCAGCCCTCCAAAAAAATAGCGCTCTCTCCTACGGGCAAAAAACAATCCTATCAAGGACAAAAACAGAGGGACAACACCGACCGTCTCAGCATTATCTTTGAAGGCGTTCTTCCCCCAGTAGACAGTTTTTGCGGTTCTGGAAGATGTTCCGGCGAATTCGGGAATGATTTGAGAGAAAGCTTCCTCTTCATGCAAAGACCACGATGTCGCCCAGTCCCAGCCTTTCTTTGTGTCTGTCCTGGGAGAAAACTCGGTTGTGTATA
>JADFPZ010000202.1 GCA_022562075.1 Candidatus Zixiibacteriota bacterium
TAAGAGTTCACCCTGAGCTTTGCTTAAGACTTCAAACGGAAGCGTGGCCGGGCCGGCATTAAAATTATAAATTCTTTCTGACATTTTCTTGCCTGCTTTTTTAGTTAATGGCGCTCAGCATAGTCGCCAATAATTTTCTCTATTATTTCCCCGATCCGCTGCATGTTTTCAGTGGTGCTGGCTCCTATATGCGGGGTCATCAGCACGTTGGGGGCGCTTGCCAGCGGCGAGTTTTCGGGCGGGTCGGAATACCAGACATCGCTGGCATATCCGGCCAGTCTGCCGTCTGTGAGTGCCTCCGCTATATCTTCTTCTACCACGCACTGCCCCCGGCCGGTGTTAATCATATAGGCGCCTTTCTTGACAGAGGCCAGAGTTTTTTTGTTAATTATGCCGCGGGTAGAATCTACCAGCGGCATATGCAGGGAAATATAGTCCGACTCCGCCAATACTTCTTCTAAATGATTTCTGATAACTGCAAAGTCTGAAAAATATACGTTTGGCCGCCAGCACAAAATGTTCATCCGGAAAGCTCTGGCGCGAACAGCTAAGGCGGTACCGATACGACCCATGCCTAAAATACCGAGCGTCTTGCCCATCAGCTCCGTGCGGGTCAGTTCCTTTTTTATCCACTTCCCTGCGGCCATTGACTGCTGCGCCCGTACTAACTGGTTGGGCATGGCTATCATCAGCGCAAAAGTCAGCTCAGCAACTGCTATCGTCGAAGCATCGGCAGTATTGTGAACGGCTATCCCTTTTTGCTTGGCGTACACCATCTCAATATTATCAAGCCCGACGCCGCCACGGATTATCATTTTGAGATTTCCCGCCCGGTCTATGTATTCTTTGGTCACTTTGGTTTTGCTGCGGACTAATACGATTTCTGCTTGGGGCAGGCGATTCCTGTCATCGGTCACTTCGCCGTATTTTGCCAGTTTGTCGGGCAGCGTCTTGTCAAAAGCGTCGGATATCAAAATCAACATTTTTCTGAAGCTCCTAATTTAGTCAAATGTGTGCGACAAAAGTCCGCTTCTAAGTTTCGGTTCAAACCAGGTAGATTTGGGCGGCATTATCTGGTTGGCATCGGCCACCTCCAGCAATTGCCCGACTGTCACCGCTGAAACCGAAAAAGCAATTTCAAACTTGCCGGAATCTACCAGCTGCTCCAACTCTCTGAGTCCTCTAATCCCCCCGACAAAATCAATGCGAGGGTCTTGTCGAACATCTTCGATTTTCAAATAGGTTTTTAGGAAACAGTTTTCGAGAATTGCCGTGCCGATAGAGGCGGTGGCGCTATTGGCATCAAAAACCTTGTCTCGCGCAGTCAGCTTATACCATTTTCCATGCGAATATATTCCAAATTTTGTGTTAGTCAGCGGCTCAAAAGGACTGTCGGATTTCTCGATTATAAAATTTTCTAGAGCATTTTTCAGCAATCCCTCAAGAGACAGCTCCCCCAAATCAGTCACCACCCGGTTGTAAGAAAGTATTCGCATCTGGTCTGAGGGGAAGATGACTGAAAGAAAATAGTTGTATGGCTCGCTGCCATTGTGAGCCGGGTTTTGCTCTTTTAAGCGACGGCGGACCTCGGCGGCTGACTCGGTACGATGGTGTCCGTCGGCAATGTACAGAAAATCTACCGCTTCAAAAGCCGCTTTAAGTTGGCCGATACTCTCATCGTCAGATATAACCCAAATCCTGTGCCTGACAGAATCATCTGCTTCAAAATCTATTTCAGTCCCGCCCTCTGTCAGTTTGTCAAAAAGCCTGTTGATCTCTTGATTTGGTTTAAGTGTCATCATTACTGGTCCCACCTGGGCATTAAGAGCAACCATATGATCAGCCCGGTCGTTTACTTTTTGCGGACGGGTCAGTTCGTGCTTTTTGATGAAGCCGTTTTCATATTCGTTGATTGAGCAAAGGCAGACCAATCCGGTCTGAGATTTCGCCAGCCAGTTAAGTTGATACAAGTAAAAACCCGGCTTGCTATCTTTGACTAACTGTCCTGCAGAGATCATACTTTCGAGAACTTTCTTGCCGGAGTTGTAAACTTCATTAGTATAGGCGGACTGTTCGGGCGGGAAATCTACTTCGGGTTTATTCACTCTCAAAAACGACAGGCGGTTTTCTTTTACCAAGGTTCTGGCTTCAGCGCTGCTCAAGACATCGTAGGGGGGAGCTGCAATCCGCGAGGCAAAGTCCGATTTTGGTCTCAGGCCTTTGAATGGGAGGACTGTTGACATTTTAGAAACCTGCCTCTGTTCTGTCTGCTTTTTGCCAGATACCATTCATGAGAGATGTAAGGATACACCTGCAGATTTAAAATAACAACCCATAAAAAAGCAGGCCGGGGTTAACCGGCCTGCTGACTATTCAACTAAATTGCAGAACGAATTATTTCATATGTTTGGAGACCAGCTTGGTCATTTCAAACATATTAACTTTCTTTTTGCCTCCAAAAACTCTTAAGAGTTTGGAGTCGGCGTTAATCATGCGGCGATTAACATTATCCTGCAGTTTATACTTCTTGATATAGAGCCAAAGCCTTTTGGTGACCTCGGTACGAGGTATATCCTTGTGCCCGACAACCTCACCCAATGCGTCCGAAAGACTCACCGGGCGCATAAAAGCAGCGTTTGGTTTACGTTTAGTTTTTGCTTTTTTGCGAGGGGCTGCCTTGCGCGCGGCCGGTTTTCCTCTGCTTGTTGCTTTTTTACGCGCTGCCGGTTTTCTCTTGGCCACTTTTCTCTTGGCCGGTTTCTTCTTGGCTACTTTCCTCTTAGCCGGTTTTCTCTTGGCGGTCGCCTTCTTCTTACGCGCTACTGCCATCTTTAACTCCTTTGTTAAAATATAGGTTTTGTTAGGTTTTTTCGTGCTCAGCTTTTCTTCGTTAACTGCTGCAAGAAAACCAAATCACTTCTCATAGGGAAAAGTAAGGTTTTTTTAATTTTTTGTGCAAGAAAAATCGTAACTTTTTTGAAAAAAAATTGTGCTTCTCAGAGAGAAATATAGAAGATAATTTTGACAAACTTGAACAATTTTTAGGCCCGATGTAATTCCAGAATAGGAGCCTCGCAAGGGCAGCCCAGTCTGAAAGGAAACCAGTGTCCCATTCCCGAAGATGTGTAAAGTTTGGTTTTCCCCTTAGAGTATTCGCCCCAGAGGTACCTGTCCGGCCAGACGCTTTCGAATACAGAGCGACCCATAAATCCTATCTGACCGCCGTGAGTGTGACCTGCTAAGACCATATCGAACTCTTTTTCAGAGGCGTAGTCAAGAGCGTAAGGTCTGTGGCTCATAAGGATAGAAAAGTCTCCCAGGGGCTGCCGGGACAGAAGATAGTCTATAGAGGTGCGGAAAAATTCGACACTTCTTACTCTCATTCTGACCGGGTCGTCGGCGCCGCCTATCATAAGTTTAAGATTCCCGACTGGCAGAATCAGTCCTTCATCTACTAAAAGCGGAGTGTGAGATTTGTCAAAAATGCGCTTGACCCGCTTTACTCCTCTGAAATACTCATGGTTGCCCAAAGAGGCGAATGATCCCAGCGGGGAATTCAGCTGCTCAATCATATTCAGCGCATCAGCAAGTAGATTGAGATCGTCGGCTATATCTCCTGTAACCAGCGTAATATCAGGCCGGAATTTTTCAGCAGCGGTTAGAACATCTTCCAAATCCGAGAGTGTCACATAGTGGTGCAAGTGTGGATCTGAGAGGTGAAAAATTTTCAGACCTTCTAATTCTTCCGGTAAATCCTTGTAAAACAGCTTCCTGCGGTAAACATTTACCTCGTGAAAAGAATTGGTAATTCCCGATACGGCGCCAACTACGGTAATGGCAGGCACGGCTACAGCGGCAGTTTTCAAAAACAGCCGGCGCTTTTGGTCTATGACTTCGTTTGCTTGTCCGCTTTTCTTTTTGGCTATAAAATCTACAAGGTGCTGGAAAAGATGAAGTGCCCCCGATACCGGCAGCGAGAGCATCAGCGCAAATTCCAAGATGAAAGCGGTTACTGCCAGAATTGCTCCTGTAAAAGCGAGCCAGCCGATGGTATTGTATTCTCCTAAAGCCCAGAGCAGAACCATCATCGAACCAAAAATCGGCAGCCCTATGGCTGCGTACCTTACCAGACGCTTTTTCCACCAGACTTTGTTAAGCAGACGCAGAAGAAATATTTCAAGCAGGCCGAAAAAAAGTATGAATATTATCGAAAATATCAGCGGATAGAAACTACGCATTTCTCAGGAAACTTTCTTTAATTGTGAATTTCGTTACCGTTCATATTCTAAAAAACAGCGCTCATGTTCTTTTTGTTTCAATTATCGATTGCTCTTTATCATACATATCAGATTATACCAGAAAGCTAGTGGCTCGCTTATTTTCGCCAGGTTCTGGCGCGAAGAAGAATAAGGACTGTGAAAATTTCCAGGCGTCCCAGCAGCATAGTAATAATCAGCAGCCATTTGGCCGGAATCGGCAGCCAGGCATAATTT